>CAZWKO010000106.1:0-8009 GCA_964634925.1 uncultured Vicinamibacteraceae bacterium | reverse complement strand
CCAGGCACCATTCTGCTTCGATGCTCGTCTAGCTTCAGACAGGCATCAGCAGTGCTTTCCACTGAAGAACGTCTATTCTGGTCCGTTGCAATTAGTCTTTCTTTTTCATCAGTGACCGCACTTATTCTTGCGGCATGTGGCAAGTACGACATCAACTATCTCGCTTACGTCAATGGCGCTTTCACAATTGCACTCACTCTTGCATCACGAGGCCGCCTACAACTTCAAGAAGCAACGCGGCCAACGCGAACGGCACTCACGCCATTACTCCTTCTAGGACTCTCACTGGGCACCTTTTTTTACGTTCCACCGGCGGAATACATCATTGGCGGCCGAGACCCTGGTGTGTACGTCAACGCGGGTGTTCAAATTAGTCAGCGGGATTCGCTGATCATTGAAGACTCGGTAGTGCGCACTATTCCCCCCGAGTACAGACATTTATTTTTTCCACGACAGACAAACCCGCGTGAACGGGGATACGACAGCGTTCGATTCATGGGGTTCTTTATTCTGGACCCATCCATTGGAAACGTTGTTGCTCAATTTCCACACTTGTACCCAGTGTGGATCGCAATCGCCTACGACGTTTATGGTCTCACCGGCGTTCGCTATGTACTTGGCCTTTGGGCTATCTTTGGAGTTCTCGCCATATATTTCGTTGGAGCCCAACTACTCGGTCGCACTGCGGCTTTTGCCGGAGCAGGTCTCTTAGCCCTTCACGTCACACAAGTGTGGTACGCACGCTATCCCAATGCCGAAATCATTATGCAGGCTCTAATCTTTACTGGCCTCCTAGCATACGCACGAACACATTCGAGCCAAAGTCGATTATTTGCAACTATCGCGGCCGTTACTATTGGACTGAGTTTATTTGCTCACATTACAGCAGTTTTGGCCGTTGCAGGAACGGGGCTAGCCGCACTCCTTGGCGGCACCAGCGGACACCGAATTCGCTTCGACTTTCTTATCCCTCTTGCACTAATCACGCTAATCGCAGGTGGCTATTATGTTGAGATCCTTGAACCTTACGCCGCCCGTCCAATCATGTTCATCAGTGATCTCCAGCCAATTCACTTAACAATTATCGCCAGTGGTGCACTGGCGATGTTATTAGTCATCACCGCGCTACGTCGGCCAACATATGCGGCAATAGTAAGTAGATGGGGTCCGTACATCTTTATAACTCTAATCTGGATCTTTGCATGTTATGCCCTGTTCTTTCGAACAGCAGGAGGAACACTTGCTATCCATGACGCTGACGGACTTAGAACATTTGCAAACTACTACCTACTGCCACTGGGACTAGCCACGGCACTTCTCGGTTGGACGATTGTCGCCGGTCACAAGTTCTGGACTGGTTCGGCATTCCATTTTGTCGGCGCAATTTTTATGTTTTTTATTTTCTATAAAGCCAGGGTTGTTCCGGAGCATTTCTGGATGGCAAGACGATTTCTTCCGGTCATCCTTCCCGTATCACTGCTCTTGATTGGTGCTGCGGCATTTACACGAACCTCCCCGCACTCTTGGTCGCTAGTATCCTGGCTGAACACCCGGACGAATTATCTGTTTCGCGCCGCTCTCGGCGTACTGGTCATTGGATGGCTCGGCACACAGTACCTACACAAAACTCAACCCATTTTGCGTCACAGTGAATTTGCCGGCGTCATTCCAAAACTCGAAACTTTGGCAGCACAGTTCACACCAAATGACCTAGTGCTAGTTGAATCTCGCGGTTCATCTGATATGCACTTGCTCGCTACGCCACTCGATTACATCTACGATCGAAACGTTTTGGTGTTTGATCAAACTACTCCCCACAAACAATCATTTAGGCGATTTGTGGAGTGGGCGCGTACGACTTACGACCGCGTATTTTTCATTGGCGGGGGAGGTACTGATCTCTTATCCAAGAGCACCGTCGCTACAACCGTGGGGGCTGACCGGTTTCAAGTGCCAGAGTACGAACAAACCCTTAATGCCTATCCAACTACTGTTCGCCACAAAGAATTTGACTACGGCATCTACGAATTCGTTCCTGGTCGTATGACGTCAGGAATATTCGACCTTGATGTTGGTACTGCTGACGACCTGTACGTTCGCCGAATTTATGCAAAACAACAAGACCATAATAATGTGACGTACCGATGGACACGCGACAGGTCCTTCATTTCTATACTTGGAACACCCGCGACGGCGAAGTCCCTCACGCTATATGTCAATAACGGTGGTCGACCGGCTGACTCAGAAGAACCTATCGTTCGACTAACTCTTGATGACGTCCCACTGGGGATGTTTTCCGTCACGGCCGGGTTTAATCCCTATACGGTCTCGATTCCGCCTGACGTCGCGCACGCAGTGGCTGAGCGTGAAGAAACCTCAGAACTACTGATTGAAACGAGCACCTGGGTACCACAAGAACACCTAGGGGGCTCAGACGACCGCGAAGTCGGGGTTATGCTGGACCGCGTGGTAATTCAGTAACAACATGCGAAACTTGTAAAACACGTGTTCGAATATCTGCACATTTATAAAAAGAGCGAACGTCGACTTGTCGGCTGCCTCGATTGTTTCCTTACACCGCTCGGGACAATCAATGGATGGCGTAGAGTGCGTCAGACGTCTATCCCAAAACGAGTGCTCTTACTCCGCCTTGAGCGAATTGGGGACCTGCTCATGGTAGTCGATGCGGTGCACCGCATTCGAGCTCATCTACCAAATGCATTTATACAACTCGTTGTTGGTAGCTGGAACGACGACCTCGCCAAGCTTATTTCTGGCATCGACCAAATCAAAGTTCTCAATGTCCCGTGGCTAGCGCGGGAAGACAAGTCCTCGTCGGTCCAAGCCACGATACAAATGGCTTGGGGTTGGCGAGAGCAGGAATTCGATCTAGCCATCAACTTTGAACCAGACATTCGCAGCAACGCACTACTCGCCGTTTCCGGATCTCCTCAACGTGTGGGGTACCGAACGGGAGGGGGAGAAGGGTTTTTGACGGATGCACTCGACTACAAACCCAGCATCCACACTGCCGACAATGCCAGGCGCCTCGTACAACATATCTTCTCAGGCAAACGTGACAACACACTTGCTACTGACCACCTCCTCGGCCCCTTGCCTGCACACGTGCACCAACGTGCCGATGAATTGCTCGGGCTAAAAGAATCCCATCCTTTCCTGGTTGGGATAAACGTGAGTGGGGGTCGCCAGATCAAACAATGGCCAGCAGAACGATTTGCCGACACAGCATCGATTCTTTCACATGAAGACAAGGCAACCATCGTCTTACTCGGCAGCGAAGCGAACCGGTCGATTGGGGATGCCGTGGTCAACAACCTTTCACCATCAGTTCATCTGATCAATCTTGTTGGCGACGTTTCATTGATCGAACTCGCCGGCGTATTAAAACGATTGCGCTTGCTCGTCACGGGTGATACGGGACCTATGCACCTTGCCGCAAGCATGGGAACTCCAGTCGTCTCAATTTTTGGGCCATCAGACCCTGTACGGTACGCTCCGCTCACTTCTCAACGACAAATCGTCCATGCCGACCTCTGGTGTCGTCCATGTAATCAAATTCGCTGCCCACCTGCTCGCTGCAACGTCGGAACACCAGACTGTCTTGATAAAGTTTCTGTGCCAAAGGTTATCAACGCCATTCGAGACCTTCTTTGTAACTAACCTTGCGTAAGTAAGTCGTCGTATAGTCCCAGTAATTGCTGAATAACCGCTGACCAAGCGAACTTTTTTTCAACAATTGCTCGGCCGGCCCGCCCCATTTCGACTAATCGATCACGTTGTGAAAGAGCATTACTAATTGTCTGCGAAAGACCCGCAACATCTCCAGGATTAACCAACCACCCATTCACCCCAGGTTGAACTTTATCCGGCAACCCACCCACCCTCGTCGCAACAACCGGCAAGGCATGGGTCATTGCTTCAAGCGTAACCAGAGAACTACCCTCATAAAGCGTCGGGTGAATGAATAAGGTTGCTGCTTGGTAGCACGCGTGTAGTTCTTGTTCTTGTAATTGACCAACAAAAATAACCCGGTCAGTAAGGAACAATCTCTGCACAAGCTTACGTAGTTCTGTCTCATAAGTTCCTGTGCCAACAATGAGCCAGCGCCAACGAATAGCTGGCTGATGAGCCGCTAACCGAGACAGCGCCTTGGCCAAGATGTGAAAGCCTTTGTTCTGCTCAATCCGCCCAACACTCAGCAAGATTGATTCCCCTTGATCGAGTCCGTATAGTTCAAACAATTCGCTGTCAACAACAGATTCGTTGACTCGATCTATACGGCGAACGTCCACCGCATTGGGAAGAACACGAACCACTGATTCAGTTACGGGTAAGTGCCGCAGCACTGGATCGAAAAGTGCATTGTCTGTCGCAATAACTCGGTCTGCCGCCAAAGCACACCGCCGAACCACCGTTTGTAGAGGTTTGTACGCGATTGATTTTAGTTGGGCACTGAGTGAACGGTCTGACCCAAATTCCTCAAGTCCATGTGGATTAAAGACAAACGGAACTGTACCAACTCGATCTCGAGACCGCGCAACAGCATATCCAAATGCGCTCGCCCCATGCCCGTGCACAACGTGGATCTGTCCCTCTTGAACGAGCTGCCGCGCTAAACATCCCGCTCTCCAGCCGAACATCGGGTACGCCGTAACCCGATCAAGAACTGTGGTGCCACGTCGGCCTGCAAATGGAAAGGTTCGGTAAGGTACAAAGTGCGTGTGTAACCGTTCTCGCCCGAGCCACGCATCAGTATTCACCCTATGTCCCGGTGGTTTCGTAATGAGTGTGATTTCTACATCCGTCGCCAGTAACTGATGGATCAGTTCATCGACCGACCTTTCAAGGCCACCCACTCCATGTAGTGGATAGACGGCACGAGCAATAACAGCAACATGCAAACGCTTAGACATCTTCTACCAATAAAAACCAGTTATTGGGCTTCGCAAAGTCGTTCATACAATGACTCGATTTGACGTATCACAACACCAGTTGAAAATGTTCTATCCACATATTCTTGTGCAGCACGACCAAGCCGATCTCTCAAATAACTGTCATCGCGCAACCGTCCAATATCTACACCAAGTTGATCAACAGTCGATGACAGAAGTCCTGTCTGGTCATGACGAATGATGTCGCTTGTCCCACCTGTGTCCATCGCGGCAACCGGCACCCCAAGAACACACGATTCCAACAACACGCGACTGAGGGATTCCGGACCATGTGACGGAAAAGCAAGAAGCATGGCATGGCACATCCATGCGAGTACTTCGTCACGTGGAAGCCAACCCGTAAAGCGAATATCGAGACCGGTCGCCTTCGCGGCGTGTTCAAGCCGGCCACGCTCTGAGCCATCTCCGATCACAACAAAAGGTAAATCAAACTGAGCCCGTTCAAGCGCCTCAACTAGCTTCAGCACGCCTTTGTTTATCTCAAGTTTGCCAACAAACAAACCATATTTACCGGTCGTTGGACTTGGTAGCGACGCAGCCGTGTGCTGAAGCCCTTCGACATCGACCGGATTGGGAATTGCCTGAACGGTGGTATTCGTAAGCTCTGGGGCGCGAGCCTTCAAGTCCCTCTCAATCACTGAACTCACCGCAATAACCGCCGTGGCACGCGACAGTGCACCTCGCTTTCGAGCCAAATTCGATCTCATGTACGGAATCATCGGAACCGTCAATGGCCACAAGGCACCGGCTCGGGGACGAACACAGTGAGTCATCGTCGAGACCGTACACGAGGGGCACAGCACGTCCGATTCCGGTGTGACAATAAGGTCAGACCAATAGCACACTGGCCAATAGTCACGAACTGTACAAACGGATGGAATTCCTTCGAGACTTGCTGCCGCAATACTCGGTGGACCAGTTAACCGATGCTGCGCATGTACGATGTCTATTTCGTTGTCGCGAATGACTTGGCGGAGATACTTCGTTAATCTGCGGTATAACAGTTCATTCTTAAAATAATTTCGCACATACGGTACCGATGGTGACCAGTGGCGAAACATTGTGGGTGCAAAGTCGTCAAAAGACTCTGTCACTTCCTCGGAATGGTCAACTAATGGCCTAATGATCTCAATGTGGTGCGATCGACTCCGCAATCCTTTCGCGAGCTCGTATGTGCTCCATCCACTTCCACCACATACAGGTGGAAATGCATCAGTCGTGATGAGTACGCGCATTTAGTCGTCCGAAACTCCACGATGTTGACGCACACGGTCTATGGCTAGTGTGAGCTCCTCGCAATGAGCGCGCCAGCCAAAATGTTCCACAACCCGTGATCTTGCTGACTGCCCAAGCTGAACTCGCTCTTTTTGATCTAACAGGCGACCAAGAGCCTTCATTAAGCCATGCGGATCGTTTGCATCATAAAGAAGACCTTCTCGTTCATGACGAACCAAAGACCGCAGGCGTCCAATATCCGGTGCCACGACAGGAAGCCCCGCGGCCATATATTCAAAGATTTTTAGCGGTGACCAATAAAATCCAAGGGAAAGTGGTGCATGAGCATCAACATCAAACGGTGCGACCCCAATATCCGCCGCAGCTAAGCACGCCGGCATAGCGCTGTGAGGTATCTGTCCCAAACATTGGACGCCATCAGTCTCCAATGCCGCCTGTCGCACGCGAGATAATTCAGGACCGCTTCCTACGAACACGGCTTTGAATTGATCCAAGCCTTGTTCGCGTAAATGACGAACAGCTTCCACTAGTTGAACAGCCCCATGCCAAGACCGGAATGCTCCCGCAAAAACCGCGACCGTATCCGATTGTGTTCGATCAAATGGAACGCCACCAACAGCATCAGGAGTAAAACGAGTAGTATCAGCGCCCCATTCCAATTCAACGATGCGTTCAGGCGGCACCCACCGCGGAACAATTTCTCGACGTGGCGTTACAATCAGATCCGCTCGACGACATTGCCAATCTCTCCACCGGCGCATCGGCTCGATCAGCAATGCACGATCAAACATACGCTTACGTGAACCTGGGTAATCCACGATAGGCGCATTAACCTCCAAAACTGATACAGCATTAACCCGCTGTGCTGCCTGAACCCCTTCACCCCCAAAATTGTAGTAACGCTCGATTACGACATCGGGTTGAAATTGTTCAGCAACTGCTGTTACTCGTGATGTCTGCAACCATCGTAGTTGACGCAAACCCAAGAGTGGACTCATTGCGGTCCACGCTGCACCGTCATCTGGGAATAAACCATCGCCAGGAGACACGAGAACCTTCACGTCATGTCCCAACTCGACAAGCTCGCGTGCAACACTGGCCACATGAACAGAACCACCCACATGTCCTGGAACCTGCTGGTCAGTAGCCACATAGAGTATCTTCACGTTGCATCATCCTGTTGAGCACCATCAGCCTGTGACTGCTTCGCTAATACCGCAAAGAATGGCCCTGACTGCAGTCGTCCAAACAACATCATGTCAAGCATCATGAACCAAGTCACAAACTGCAAACTTCTATAGAGCCATCCCGTTTGGCCAATCGTAGATTTTGCGTCAAGCCTCGCGGCACGTAATGCTTCTTCAGCAGGCAGTCTCGAAGACGATGCTTGGGACCGACGGCGCGCCATCCATCGTTCAACCATTCGCATAAAAATATTTTCAACTAAACCACCAACCAGAGGGGTGTAATACCGAATATGAGCGACACGAAAACCGGCTTCGGATACTACTTGTTGAAAATCAGCATAATCCGCTAACGCATTAAGATGATCTGATTTTCTTAGCCTTTCCTGCCGAAGGTCAATCCATCCGAAGGTTTCAAGAGCACTAGCAACCCGGTTTATCAAACGAAGCCCAATCGCAATGCGAGCATTCTTTCTTACATGACTGTAGATAAAGAACTTGCCTTCGTTGTCCAACACGCGGTGCGCCTCCATTAACATCGCGCGGACACCGTTACGAGATAAGTGCTCGACCACGTCAAGAGAAATCGCCTTCGTAAACGCACCGTCAGCGACGG
>CAZWKO010000105.1:0-8068 GCA_964634925.1 uncultured Vicinamibacteraceae bacterium | reverse complement strand
TCGTCAGAATCATGTCACGCATAATCGGCGAGCGATTGAAATAAACATCGTCACCCAAAGCGTCAGCAATTGCATTAAGCACCGCTCCTGCCGCTGCACCAACTGGTGGTTCGCCAACACCACGAGCACCAATCGGACTAAACGGATCCGGAAGATTCGGAGACGAGAAATCCATCTCCTTCTCATGAGGCACGTCAAGAATGGACGGCGGACGATTCGAATAAAACCGCTTTGCCACATGGAGCCCCCACTGCGGGTCCATAATCCACTTTTGACCTAACGCAACACCAAAGCCCTGCACGCCACCGCCATGAACCTGAGCCACAAGGTTCGTCGGGTGCAAGACAGTACCGACTTCGGCTGATGCTTTGTAGTCAACAAGCTGCACAGCACCAGTCTCGACATCGACCTCGACTTCTGCAAAACCGATGACATACGACATGTTTCGGCCACCGGTTTCGTAGTTGTCTTTAATCGCTACGACAAGGCCACTACCCTGCAGAGCCGTCGCCGAGCGAGTGGTCATCTCATTAATGTCTTCCGGTAACTCGCTGCCGTCATAGACACCACCCATCTCGATGGCACGTTCAGCGGCCTGCGCAAACGTCATGCTTTGCCCGCCCCTGTAGACGCGACCGTCTGCCACCTGGAAACCATCCGCTGAACCACCGAACCGGTCTGCTGCAATTTCTTGAAGCCGCTTCTTTGCTTCAAGACCCGCAGCCCAGTTGGAACGGGTGTGTGCATGCGTCGTCATACTGCCACCCTGAATCGCACTCCATGGAAGATGCTTACTCGTATCACCCCAAACAATTTCGGCCTGCTCCCAAGGGGTATCCAAAGCCTCCATCGCCGTTCGAGATGTATCTGAGAAGGACTCCGTGCCAAGATTGCCGACACCCGTATGGATGGCAACCTTCCCATCAGGACGAATGACGAGCAACCCATCGATACCAGACGTGCCGGCTGAGTAGGAACTTATCGCAGCACCGATACCGGTGACCTTCGTCCCGTTCCGCTGCTTACTCCGAGCTTGCATTCCAGCCCAGTCAAAGTCTTCACGAGCCTTATCAATCGCTTCTTTCGGAAACGCACTCGACACGTTCCCTTGCACCCCTTGACGTGGCCGACCAAACAATGCCTGCCCCTCAGGTGCATTCATGCGAATGATGTCAAGCCGATCAACGCCAAGTTGCTTCGCCGCCTTATCAACGATAGGGGCAAACATTGCGACAGCCTGGACACCACCAGGCGCACGCTGCGCTGCACGAGGCGGCGTATTGGTATACACCGTCAAACCGCGCAACCGCATATGGTCTGGCTGATACATGAGGGATGCCTGATCAGCAGCCGACATAAAGTCACCGGACCGTGCATACGGACCACCGTCTTGAACGTGAAGCAAGTCAATCGCCACGATGGTTCCGTCGCTCTTAAACCCAAACTTCGCTCGAGCTTGAATCCCAGGACGTGCGCCACCAAAGTAGTTTTCTTCCTGGCGGGTCACCCGAAGCTGGACTGGCTTTCCAGCTTTTTGCGAAAGCAGTGCTGGAATACGAGCCTCTATCGAAGCGGAAATCTTGCTGCCGAACCCACCGCCACAATACTCACCGATCAGCACGAGGTCTTCTGGGTCCACGCCAATCCAACGCGCCATGCCACCTTCGGTCCGCGCGGTACTTTGCGTGGAACAGTGCATGTAGCATTTTCCGTTTTGCCAGTAAGCCATCGCTGTTCGTGTTTCAAGCGGTTGGTGTGAGAGGGACGCTGAAAAGACTGACTCATCCAACACCAGGTCTGCTTCAGCAAAACCAGCCTCGACATCGCCAACCTGCCACTCATCGGTCACTTCACCACCAAGTGGCATGACACCATTTTCAAATTCGTTCCAATCGACGTTATCCCACTTAATCGTCTGGAGGTCTCGTCCAGCCATCGTGTTCCCATCTAAACGAGCATTGGGACCACCCGGCCGAAGGCTATCCATCGGATCGAGTGCAAACGGCAGGGGCTCGAAATCGATCTGAACCGCCTCGATTGCCTCTGCAGCCGTTTCTTCATCAACAGCCGCGATGGCCAGAATCGGGTCGCCTTCATAAAGCGGCTCATTCGTCAAACCGGCCCTTTGCGGTGCTTCTGTCTCAGGCAGGTCATCAGCCGTCAGGATGGCCTCGACGCCAGGCATCGCCATCGCGGCACTGGTATCAATCCGACGCACACGCGCGTGCGGCATAGGACTGAGAAGCAGCTTCGCAAATAACATGCCCTCTGCACGAAAGTCCTCGGCATATTTGGACCGGCCGGTAACCTTCGCGATCATGTCGGGTGTTGTGTAGTCCTTACCGACCAGCTTAAAACGATCGTCTGCACCAATCTTGTATTCAGCCATGGTCAGCTCCTCACCCCGTTACGTGTGTATTCCATAGCCCGCTCAGCAACATTGAGGATCCGGTTGTAATCAGCACACCGACAAATATTGCCGGAGAGATGCTCCGCCGCCTCTTTGCGGTTCGCGTTCGGGTTGTCATTGGCCAACTCGACCATGTTCATGACGAACCCGGACATGCAGAACGCACATTGGAAACCCTGGAGATCAACAACGGCCTGCTGGACCGGATGAAGCGTGCCATCAGCACTCTCCAGCCCTTCGATCGTCATCACCTCACGACCGCGCACCTGATGGGTCAAGGTTGAGCAGGAATAATGCGACACGCCATCAATAAGGACCGTGCACGCACCGCACTCCGCACGGTCACACCCGATCTTCGTTCCGGTAAGACCAAGTTTGTACCGGAGCGTCATTGCCAACGTCTCCTGAGGAATCACATCAACACGGCGCTGCTGACCATTCACGGTCAACGTTACGAGCCGTTCGACTGCCCCAGGAGCCTGAGCCAACGCAACACCACTCCCATTGCGAAGGACGTAATTCGACGCTGATACCGCTGCGCCGCTGGCGACCACTCCCTTAATGAAGTTGCGCCGTGAAACTCCCTGTTCTTCCGTCTGCAACTGTGTATCCTGAACGTCTCCCATGAGACGACCTCCTCGTTGCGCGGCCCGTGCGCCGGAACCGAACTAATCCTTAAAAGATTGAGGACTAAAAAGCCCTCTTCGAAGGCAGAAGTGTAGCACCTGATTTCTTAGAAGCCAACCCCCAAAAAAATACGACTACTTTCTGCTCAAACATTCTTCTAATTCATTCTATCGAAATAAGTTGATGCTTGGGATCTAGACCTCCAATAATGAGATCGAGTCTCATTGTTAGCCACCCTTCAGAAAGCGCCGTCTCATCAGAATTAGCTGACGTAGACACCACAACAAGCCCCCGGCCTCCTAGACCACTTTCCGTGACGATCGACACAGAATCTTTAAAAGCTTGAAATGGCTTTAGCGTTCAGCAGTAATGAAGCCGTGCGCCCTGCCAAACCAGTAACTGACAAGATAATCCAGTCCATTTGTTTCAAAAGGCGAGTCTTCGTGACGGTCCCCGCCAATCCTGTATGGGTTGTGCACAAGAAAACTCCATGTCCGCCCTCTTTGATCAATAGGCCGAACCCGGCCGTCATCAACGAAAACGATTGGCTCAGACTCAAACTCAAACCCGAATCGATTCTTATAGGCATCAATGGTTCGACTGTTCCACTTCATGTCGAGAGGAAAGTTTCTGAGGGTTTCAACTGAATCACGAAAAACATCAGACTCTCCAGTCCAATGGCGGTTCAAGAATGTTGCAAACGGATTCGCCTCTACATCGATCCCAGGGTAACTGCCTCCATGAAACCACCGGCGAGCGGCTTCCAGGTAGTGAGTCCTAATCGCCGTATCGTGTTCAAGTTCAAGCAGGGGATACAGCGCTAAGGCGATAAGCACATCATCAGAGTGATTTACCTCAACTGGCGGTCTATCCTCTCGAGCCCGCTCGCCGATACGAGCATATCCTTCGCCGATCAATCGTTGATACTCTTCGTCATACCGTGAAAGGCCTGTCAACGCGTGCGCCACTTTCAACATTTGGAGCAATAACAACGCGTTCATTGGCTCTCTATTCACCACGTAGTCACGCTCATAATGCCCCCACGTGGTCGGCTGGCCATCAAACCCTACGATCATGTGCCCATTACTAATAATCGCATCCGCAACTGCACCTACGGCACGCCCGACTCGACGCCGTTCTTCTGCATCAGCAAGATGCTCGCTGTACACATAAAGTCCAAACACAAACGCATCAACCTGATCCGAACTGACATTACCCCGCCATCGATAACGAGTGTCTGATGTTTCCCACCACACTCCATCATCAAACCACCTTGCGTCCAACGGTATGGAGGCTCGAGCGAGCAACCCTGGCTGACCAGTAACCTCCACCAAGTGCACCAACGCTGACGCCGCCTCGGCGGCCCGCTGTCTTGCTTGCTCATCGCCTGTCGAAAGAAAACGCCATGTTTGCGTGGCGCAGTAAATTCCAGTCATATACGCCGTATCTGACATGTTGAATGTAATGAAGGGATACTCGGCAGACGGCAACCGACGCCGTACTCGCACCTGACCGCTCTCCAGGAACCTTTCGGCTAGGTCCACTTCCAGTAGACGAGCTTTGTCAGCGAGAGACAGAGAATCGCTGGCTGTCACTGTGAGCGTGGGTATTCCGATTAAGAATCCACCAATAAGAATCGCTGGCCAACGCCACAAAGAATGCCGCGTCACAAGTCGAAAACAAAAAGAGAGCACGTTCATCAATAGATCCAAAAACGAAAAACCCTTCACAAGACAAAAGTTCCAACTCACGCGACATCTCTGAGCAGAACGCCACGTCACGAGTCGCCTCGCACATCAATAATCTTAAGCGCGGCGGATTGTATCCCTCAACACTGTGAAGAGAAAGATGCGATGATTTCCATCGTAATGGCACTCATCCCATCTCGTCGTTTTGGCACTCCATATGAACGAGGTGTCCTTGCGTCTGCGGCGCTAGTGATTTTCGCTGTCGTCATCACGATTGCTGATGCAAGCCGACGGATCCAGCAGCCGGTCACCATGACCAACGGTCCAATTCTCTATTACATACATGACCCGAACCACCTTGACACCGACAAAGAATTGGCGACCTGGGCATTTGCTCACTGGGCGCAAGCATCTGAAGGTCGCATTCGGTTTGAGGGTACGGAAGACCGACATCTTGCATCAATAGAAGTATCTTGGAATCGTAGTTCCGTGCCAGGGCGTTACGGGGAAATGCGGCCAACCTTTGTTAATGGGCATCGTGCTGCCACGATTGCTGTGCATCCCGACATTAACGCCCTCGGCTCAGAAGTAACTGTTCGGAGTCAGCGGGACCCACTGTTGCGCGATGTGCTCGTGTATCTCACGTGCCTTCATGAAATTGGGCACGCTCTCGGTTTGACTCATACCGAGAATAGCGCGGACATCATGTACGCCTTCCGTCAACGAGGCCACATCCCAAGCTTCTTTGAGCGCTACAGAGACCGGTTAGGTCAGCGCGCCGACATCCGATCCCACTCAGCAATTTCTATTACTGACGCGAGTCGACTCCGCAATATTCATTGATTAGCTCCAACCCGTAGTCCTGTTTACCCATAATCAAATTCATCTGCTAAACAAGTAGATATAGGAAATATAGGGTTTCGAAAGAATAGACAGCGGATAAGATCGAACGTATGATTAAAACGACCGTTTTAATTAAAGTTGGAGTTATCTATGGCTAGTGATACAAAGCGAAGAATTCTTGATGCCGCTGAATCGTTGATGGGTGATAAGGGCTTTACCTCTACATCGATGCGCGACATTACAGCAGCCGCAAAAGTAAATCTTGCTTCCATCAACTATCACTTCGGCTCCAAGGAGGCCCTTCTTGCTTCCGTTCTTGAACGGCGCTTGCAACCAATCAACGAAAAGCGCTTGGAACTTCTGGATGCAATCGAACTAGAAATCGGTAGTGCCGGAATATATCCCCACGTTGATATTGTCCGGGCGTTTCTCGAACCGCCATTCAAACAACAACAAAAATGGGGCAGTGACCGCGAAACGATTCTTCGCATACTAGGCCGCATCCACTCAGAAACAAATGAGGAGTTCAGGCAGGTCTTTATGTCTGAATATGAACTTGTTTACCAGCGATTCGCGGTCGCGTTACAGCGAGCCTTGCCACATCTTACAAATTCAAATCTCCCATGGCGCATGCTGTTCATGGTTGGGTCAATGGCATTCACGATGTCGTGGGGACAATCGATGATGAACCGCAAGGCAAATGAAATCGACACCCGGGTTGACATTCTCGAAGAACTCATCGTGTTTACATGTGCAGGCCTTTCAGCTCCAGCACTTTCCAAAGATCTTTCAAAATCACCACAACTACAGGAGGCCCAGTGAATCTGGTACGCGTAGCCGCTGCAACCGCGCTCCTTTCTGGCTTTTTCGGTTGTGCATCCGCGCCTCCCATTGAAACTCCCGAATTAACCATGGACGTGCCGGACGAATGGTCCGGTGGCACGCTTGCGGTAGGAGTCGTCGCTCCTGACTGGTGGACTGATTTCGACGATGATGCACTGTCTGCCACGATCGAAACTGCGGTCGAGCAAAACTATGACCTGCAGGCCGCCGCTGCGCGACTGCAACTCGCCGCCGCAGATGCACGAGTTGCAGCAGGCTCACTTATGCCATCGCTTCAAGCGTCCTACAACGGCATTCGTCGGAAACAGAATTTTGTCGGGTTTCCAATTCCAGGTGCCGAAGACCGTGTCCTCAGTACTGTATTCACGAATCAATCATCATCCATTGATGTCTCATGGGAAATCGATCTCTGGCGAAAACTACGCGCTGGCGAACAAGCGGCGCTTGCCGACCTTCAACGCTCGGCGGCCGATCTCCGCGGCGCTCAGTTATCAATCGCTGGACAAACGGCTAAAGCGTGGTTCGCCATCGCCGAGGCTCAGCAACAGGTGGAACTTTCCGAAGCAACCGTTGGTAATTTCCGACAATCAGCAGAACGAGTACGTGACCGGTTTGAGTCGGGGGTCCGTCCTGCGCTTGACCTGCGACAGTCACTCCTTAATTTGTCGAATGCGGAAGCTCAACTTGATCAACGCTATCAACAACTCGACGCAGCCAAACGACAACTGGACGTACTGCTTGGCCGGTATGCAGATGGCCAAGTAATAGCACCCAATACACTCCCTGAAACACCGGCAGCTATACCAGCAGGTCTTCCCGCAGACCTCGTCGCACGACGACCTGACCTCGCTGCTGCCGAACGTTCTGTGGCGGCCTCGGAAGCGCGACTCCAAGTCGCGCGCAAAGAACTATTGCCATCAATCAATCTGACTGCCAACACCGGAACGTCCACCAATGCATTGCGTTCCCTTCTTAATGGTGACTTCAGTGTTTGGGGCCTCGTTAGCAACGTCGTTGCACCGCTGTGGCAGGGAGGACGACTACGCGCACAAATTGATCGTGCGGAGGCACAGGCCGCAGAAGTACTCGCAACCTATGTAAACACCGCACTCGTCGCGTATTTGGAAGTCGAAACCACACTCGCAGCAGAAGCCTTTCTCTCGGGCCGGGAACAACATTTGGTAACGTCCGTCGAACAGGCCCGCGCAGCGGAACGTCTCGCAGACGAACGCTATACCGCCGGCTTAGATGCATACATCACTGTGCTGGATTCCCAGAGATCTGCATTCCAAGCCGAGGCCGATTTAATCGCTGCCCGCCGCCTTCGCCTCGACAATCGCGTAGATTTATATCTGGCACTTGGTGGCGGTTTTGAACAGCTCGACTCTGTACTTGAACTGAAGACAACAAACTAAATGACCACAGCTAACAACGGAAGATTTTCATGAAACGTTTTTTGATTCGGACACTCAAAATTTCTCTGCCACTCGTTGTGATCGGGATTGCCGGTTTTGCAGCGATCACGATGGTTCGCAACAGACCTCCTGTGGAAACACAGCCACCTGTCTTTTCACCTCCCGGCGTACAGGTCCACCAAGTCGCTCTCAGTGAAGTAGCGATGGGGGTTACGAGTCAGGGAACCGTGCAACCTCGAACA
>CAZWKO010000104.1:3016-8102 GCA_964634925.1 uncultured Vicinamibacteraceae bacterium | reverse complement strand
AAAGCGAACTCATATCCAGACGAAAAAATCATTCGTGGTGCATAACCCGCCTGGTATAGCTCAACAGCCTCGCGCACACGCTCCTGATAGCCTCCGCCCGCCTGACCTGACTCACCGACTCCTCCTGCAAAAACAACAATAGTGTCAGCCTGGCTGGGTGCTTCCGACATCAGAAGTGGTTCCGCCATGAACCAAGGGAGATTCGTTTGAAAGACTAAAATATAAGACGCTACAACAGCGACAACGGTCGCTGTCACACGACGGCGATGTCGACGATACAACAACCGAAGCCGTTCGTCCCAACGCTCTTCCACAACAACCTTGCGTTGAATTGACTCCTCAATAACACCTGACATTCGTTCAATACGAGATTCCCAACTATTCTCTTCTGCCACCGCGATACGTCGCGCACGCTCTTTTTCAGAGATCTGCTGCTGCACAGTCAGAATCGCGGCTTCAAACGCTTCCACATCCGTTGCAACCGAAACCACACCGTCATGATTCTTATTAAATCGACGAATTTCGAGTAGGTCAGTGGCCACGACAGGAATGCCCATCGCCAAATATTCGTTAAGCTTGGTCGGATAGACATTCTCGGTGTAATCACTCAGAACGTAAGGCACAATGCCAACATCGAACGCGCTAATATATCTCGGTAGTTCGTCGTGTCTTCGCGCGCCGAGGAGATGAATATTCGGACAATCAGTCAAAGCTGAAGTGTCTGTTTGGATTGGACCGACTAGAACAAAAGACGTCTGAGGAAGCCTCTTGGCTAATCCGGCCAACAGCTCAAAATCGATCCACTTGTGAATCCCTCCCACGTAGCCAACAATGGGCTTGCTTAACTCGCTGAGATCTCGGGGCGGTGTCGTGCTTTTGGCACGTGCGAACTTCTCAAAATTCACCCCAAACGGAAATAGATGGACATAATCACTATTGATGGCCGCCCGCGAACGAAGTTTCTCGGACGTAACAAAAACCAGGTCAGCTTCACGAAATAGACTGATTTCAGACTGTTCAATTGGTCGGGCTGCCGACGAACTCGATGCGAGATCATCGATACAGTAATAGACAGTTAACTCCGGATCAAACGCTCGAATAACATCTCTCGCTAATGGTGTTGGGAGAAATGTCCAGATGAGAGGTCGGCGAAATCCAATTGCAGCCATCCATCGACGTAGGGCACGCACCATCAACCATTTATTGATGCGCTGTGCAATTCTAGAATAAGGGAACGGCAAGACAATCGGGGAATACACATACAGGTTCTCTCGTTCTTCTCTAAATCCCTTGGTCCCACGGCGCCAGTTTCGCACGCGGTCACGCACACGTGAAAAATCACGGAGCGTGGGACGCCTAACGCCGGTGTTTTCAACGAACAGCACCCGATTGCCGTCCGCCGCAAGTGTCGACATGATCTCCTGATGACCCTGCCAGATAAACTGCCAGTCGATCGAGGAGAGACACAAAATGTCATGCCCGCGCAAAAGGTGTCGCTTACTCATGATGCGCGACTCGTTCGCCACCACATCTCCAGCATTAGCAGTGTCCACAATTGATGCGACCAATCTCGCACGTCTGACAGGTGTTCTCGAACAAGTCGATTAATTGCTCCACCACGTATGAACCCATCTGCGACCGCGTGAGAAGAAAGTAAATGATCTTTCAAGACATCCCGCAATTCGCCTTGAAGCCATTGCTTAATCGGAACAGCAAATCCCCGTTTCCGGCGCAGTAGCACCTCAGACGGAACCCGGCCGCGCATTGCTCGCTTCAAAATAAACTTCGTCGTTAATCGTCGAACTTTTTGATTTGACGGTAATGCCGCAACAAATTCAACCAACTGATGATCGAGAAATGGTGACCGCGCCTCAAGCGAATGCATCATGCTCGTGATGTCCATCTTCACCAATAAATCAGTCGGTAAATAAAATTCTGTATCAATTGCCAAGAATGCATCTATCGCATCAAGTGTTCGATATTTCTCAAACATCTTTCTAACTGCGTCATCAGTCTCAGTAACTGACGGAAATACCTCTGCAATCAGATCATCGGATAAAACACCAGCCCAGGCTCGATACCGTTCGGAGCGTACTGAAGTGCTTGCGTACATAAAACGCTTAATCCGAGCAACTGTTCCCAATTGGTCATGGGATGATCGAACGAGTGACTTTACGCGATCGCGCAGCGATTCTGAACTAAGCGTGGCAGCAACCGCCTCTGCCACCACATTCGCTCGATGTCGTCCATAGCCGCCAAAGGCCTCGTCTCCACCATCACCAGTCAACGCGACCGTCACGTGCTCCCGGGTCAGTGCCGCAACATAACTTGTCGGGATGGCACTCGAATCAGCAAATGGTTCACCGAAATGTTGCACAAGTTTTGGGAGCACCTCAATGGCTTTCGGCTGCACAACAAATTCATGATGGTCGCATCCAAATTCTTCAGCAACGCGTCTCGCATAGGGCAATTCGTTATACGCCTCTTCATCGAAACCGATCGAAAAGGTCTTCACCGGCTGATCCGACAGCTCAGCCATAAGCGCGACGACCGCGCTCGAATCGACCCCTCCACTCAGGAACGCTCCAATGGGTACATCACTCACAAGCCGCTTCCGAACCGCGTCTCGCAATAGTTCAACGGAACGCTCCGCCGCCTCTACATCACTAAGATCTTGTTTCGGGACAAAAGATAACTGCCAGTAGCGACGAAGACTGGCACATCCATCTTTAAATATCAGAAGATGCGCGGGAGGAAGCTTCCGGATAGACCGATAGATTGTCTGAGGAGCAGGCACGGCCATATACGACAAGTAAGAACCGACCGCAGCCGGGTCAATATCACGCTGAATCTCTGGCAGAACCAGCAACGCTTGGAGCTCTGACGCAAATGCGCACCATGAATCATGTTGCGCATAGAGTAGCGGCTTTTTCCCAAACCGATCGCGGGCCAGTAAGAGCTGCTGCCGTCTTGTGTCCCAAATGGCGATGGCGAACATCCCGTCAAGATATTCAACGAATTTATCCGCGTACATTTCGTAGGCGTGCACAATGACTTCAGTATCACTAGAGGTCGTGAAGTGATGTCCGGCTTCCTCCAAACTCTTGCGTAATTCTCGATAGTTGTAAATTTCACCGTTCAACACCGTCCAGACAGTGCCATCCTCGTTAGAAATCGGCTGGTGACCGCCATCAACGTCGATAACACTCAGACGACGGTTGCCGAAAACAGCAGATGCCTTACGATCGGCCGTACTTTTAGATCCAACGTCGACAACACCTTCGTCATCAGGACCACGATGCCGAAGCGCACGGCACATCGTCTCAATAGACTGCGTCGACACCGGCTTTCCAGAAGACTCGACTATCCCTGCGATCCCGCACATTACGCCGATCCTGAGTCAAGCGACCGATAAGCAGCAAGATGCTTCTGCCCGGTCTCACGTAAGTTAAACTGCATCTCTACTGTCTGCCGTGCACGACACCCCATGTCGGTCGCAACTTCCGGCTGGCCAAGCAACTCCTGAAGAACATTGGCTAATTCTTCCACATTGGTCGGTTCGACCAAACGGCCATTCACTCGATCCTGAATAATGCTGTCCGTCACACCTTCCAACCTAGATGCAATACAGCCAAGTCCACTTGCCATAGCTTCGAGAAGTGCGTTCGGCAATCCTTCTCGGATCGAAGGTAGGACAAACACATCAGCACACTTATAGACTTCCTCAACATCAAGGATCGATTCGAGAAACACCACCCGACGATTCGTACCTTCGAGTAATGTCGATTCACGACGGATCCGTTCGACTAACGGGGAACTAATCTCGTGATACTTCGATCGAGTCGCACCGACAAAGAATAGTGTGGCCTGCGTCGTCAGGCCTTCGGTCGCTCTCAACCACGCCTCGAAAAGCACGTCAGGACATTTATCGACAGAAAAAAACCCCACAAACAAAACAACCGATCCAGTTGTCGGCAACCCAAACCGACGACGGGTAACCTCGCATTCGCCACTGCGTCCAGGACGAAACCGAGTGACGTCGACACCATTCGGAATCATCGTAAACCGTTGACGTGGTAGTCCTGCCTGGTCATAAAGCAACTGGAACTGTGGGCTGACTCCAATAAACAAGGCGGCTCTGGAATACCACCAGTATGTCCAACGCCCTCGCCGACGAATCGCTATAGGGTCGTCAAAGTTCACTCCTGTCAACTTGATCACGACCGCTTTTCTAAAGACCGCCGCCAAAGCCATACACAGTATGGACTTCTGGGAAAACCCATGCAGATGAACGATGGAAAACCGTTGCCGGTGAGTCGCAAACAACATCGTGAACCGCCACAACCCGGCAAGTTTGGACGTGAACCGACTCGGGTTGACAGGCACACGAAACACGGGAACACCATCGATTTCCTCTTCCTCTGGAAGAGTCGGCCTGGTCGTGGTTGTAAAGACCAGGAAATCGGCACTCTCTTTGAGCACCTGAGTCAGAGACCGACACTGTAAACCGGCACCGCTCAATTCAGGAAAGTAGGCACCGGTCACCATCAGTACTCTGTGACCATTAGTTTGATTCACGACTGACACCACACGGTTACCGATTACCAAAAAGACCTTCGATTGCTACAACCGATACGGCCAAAAGACAATACAAGTAACGCCTTGGGTAGATATGACACAAGAAACCTTTAATTTCGCCATCGTAGCACAGGAGGCTTGACGTAAAATCCATCCCTATGAAGTCTCTGCTGCAAAGAATCACTCAGGATCGAAATCGCCGTAACTCACAGAATGGATATCTGTGGATACTTTAATAGAGGCTACGCGACGGGTAGAAAAAGATCATTTCTGGTTTCAAGGTTTCCGACGCTTCCTGCAGCCTTTTCTACTGAAAGCGAGCCAAAACAAACCGCTCCGCATTCTCGATTGTGGTTGTGGCACGGGGTCGAATCTGACGGTTCTGGAAGAATTCGGTGAAACGTACGGACTCGACATCACGTTTAGCGGGCTCATTCATGCACAAAACAGTAACCAGAAACGACTGATACAAGCGACGGCATCTAGCTTACCGTTCCTCGACCGCACT
>CAZWKO010000104.1:0-3006 GCA_964634925.1 uncultured Vicinamibacteraceae bacterium | reverse complement strand
TTTGACCTCGTCACCTCATTTGACGTGCTCTACTGTCTCGACGACGAAGCCGAAGCTTTGGCGCTTGCCGAAATGTTCCGTTTGCTTCGGCCAAACGGATCAGCAATTATCCACGTGCCAGCCATGCACTTTCTCCGCGGAAATCACTCTGTCTTTGTCCACGAAGTTCGACGATATTCACGGTCTCAACTCACACGCTCACTGGAAGAGACAGGATTCCAGATCAACCGGATGACCTACACCAACGCCACCCTGTTCCTTCCGATCTTAGTGGTTCGACTCTTTCAACAGCTCAGAGGACTTCGGTCGGCTGACAACGCCAAGAGCGATTTTAGTCAACCGTACAAACTGGTGAACGTCCTTCTAACAAACATCCTTGCGCTTGAAGCATCCATGGTGCATTGGACCAACCTCCCATTCGGAACGTCGCTACTCTGCTTGGCTACTAAACCACAGTCATGAACACGTCGAATACACCTGCACATTCCGCGCCGAGTCTGAGTGTCTTCTTTCCGGCCTATAACGATGGTGCCACAATCGCGAGTATGGTCATTACGGCCATCACCACTGCGAAAGACTTAACAAATGACTACGAAATCCTTGTTGTCAACGATGGCAGCAGTGACGCCACCTGTGATGTTCTGGAAGAACTTAGCCATCGCTATCCAGAACTCCGTGTAGTACATCACCCAACAAATCGTGGCTACGGAGCAGCCTTACGCACGGGCTTCAACGAAGCATCAAACCCGTTAGTGTTCTACACGGATGGCGACGCCCAATACGACCCTCGGGAAATGCAGTTACTGTGGAATGAGATGACGCCTGAAACTGATCTCGTCAATGGCTACAAGATCAGTCGATCAGATCCGTTCCACCGTATCATTATCGGTCGCATCTACCATCACACCGTGAAGATGTTGTTTAGCCTACCTCTCAGAGACGTTGATTGTGACTTCAGACTCATCAGGCGAACGGTGTTTGAGCAAATCACACTCGAAAAGAACAGTGGTGTGATTTGCGTTGAAATGACTCGAAAAATTCATGCGGCAGGTTTTCGATGCGTCGAAGTGCCAGTTCATCACTATCATCGAGCAGCCGGAAAATCTCAGTTCTTTAACTTTCCACGAATTGCGAGAACGCTTATGGATTTGTCCTTACTGTGGTATCAGTTAGTGTGGAAGCATCCGGATAAACCCACCACCAAAGAACAGTAACGTGACCTGGAAACAATCGTGAACGAACGATACAACAACTTTTATCACGACCGCCGCGTCTTAATTACTGGTGGCGCGGGATTTATCGGGAGCAATCTCGCACACCGCCTCGTTGCACTCGGCGCAGATGTCTCGGTCATCGACTCTCTCATTCCTGATTATGGTGGAAATCTTTTTAATCTCCACGACATCAAAGACCAAATCAAGATCAATATTTCTGATGTGCGTGATGAAAATGCAATGCACTATCTCGTGCGAGATCGAGATGTCATTTTCAACCTAGCTGGCCAGGTCAGCCATCTTGACAGCATGCGAGATCCCTATACTGATTTGGAAATTAATTGTCGCAGCCAATTATCCCTTCTTGAAGCCTGTCGTAAACACAACACTGGCGTTAAGGTCGTATTCGCCGGAACCCGTCAGGTCTATGGCCACGTCGACCAAATGCCCGTTACCGAGGACCATTTGGTACGACCGGTGGACGTGAATGGGATCAATAAAGTCGCAGGCGAGTACTACCATCTGCTGTACAACGACGTGTTTGACATTCGCGCATGTTCGCTCCGTTTGAGCAATATCTACGGACCTCGACAATTAATTAAACATAACCGCCAAGGGTTCATCGGGTGGTTTATTCGTCTCGTGGTGGAGAACCAAGAAATTGAAATCTTCGGAGACGGTTCCCAGATCAGAGACTTAGTCTATGTCGATGATGCCGCCGAGGCCTTTTTACTGGCGGGAGCCTCTGACCAATGCAACGGCAACGTTTATAACGTGGGGGGCTCGGAACCAACGCAACTTAACGAACTGGTCGCACTATTGATTGAAGTGGCTGGCCAGGGGCGTGTCACGCACGTTCCGTGGCCTGCGGAAAAACAGTCTATCGATATCGGTAGTTTTAGTACCGATTCAACAAAATTCAAATCAACGGTCGGCTGGACACCTCGAGTATCTCTGAAACAAGGGCTGCAGGACACAGTCGCCTTCTATCGTTGTCACCTCGACCACTACTTAGATACATAATCAGCCAACCACCCATGAAGCCCGATCACATTCCATTTCTCGATGTACGACCTCAAGAAGATGCCGATGCAGTCAACAGCGCGATCAAACGGGTAATCGATAGCGGGCAGTTTATCTTAGGACCCGAGGTGCAAGCATTCGAGCAAGAATTTGCTGAAGCCAGTGCTCTAAAGTATGCCGTCGGGGTTGGAAACGGCACGGATGCTTTGTGTTTACTTTTGGAAGGACTTGGAATTGGCCCTGGGGATGAAGTGATCACTACTGCCCTGTCCGCCGGGTTTACAGCCATCGCCATCGTACGAAGTGGTGCCACACCGGTCTTTGTCGATATTGACGAAAACCGTCTTACGCTCGACCCTGCCGCCGTTCGATCTGCCATAACCACACGAACGGCCGCAATCATTCCGGTGCATCTCTATGGTCAAGCGGCAGACCTCACAGCACTGTCTCAATTGGCTGCCCAGCATAATCTGGCGGTGATTGAAGACTCCTGTCAGGCACACCTAGCCACTTATCAAGGCCGTGCGGTCGGCACGTTTGGACATGGCTGCGCATTTAGCTTTTATCCGACCAAAAACCTGGGCGCCCTCGGTGATGGTGGTGCAGCCTGCACGAACGATGCAGGTCTTGCAGAACGAATTCGGTCTCTTCGAAATGGAGGTATGTCGAGAACGTCACACCATGAGCATGCGGGAATAAATTCTCGACTTGACGAAATCCAAGCGGCCATCTTGCGGTCGAAGCTACCATTCTTGCCGGAGTGGACCAC
>CAZWKO010000103.1:0-8108 GCA_964634925.1 uncultured Vicinamibacteraceae bacterium | reverse complement strand
ACCTTCCTCTTCTGGAAGTAATCCCCACCACTGACACCAAGCCGGAAGTTTTAGAGACGATGGTTGAATTCGGCGACCGTGTCCTCGGAAAAGGTGTCGTAGTGGCTAAAGACACCCCGAATTTCATCGGGAACCGTATCGGACTGTACGGGGTCATGCGAGTTCTTGAACAACTTGTCAACGGAAATTACACAGTCGAGGAAATCGATGCAATGACGGGACCCCTGCTAGGCCGGGCGAAATCCGCAACTTTCCGAACGCTCGACATTGCCGGAATCGACATTCTTACCCATGTCATGAACAACCTCGCCAGCCAACTTGATACCGATGAAGAACGCGCTGAATTTGACCTACCACCACTCATACAGGATTTGAACGCACGTGGCTGGCACGGGCAAAAAACAGGGCAAGGTTTCTACCAAAAGATACGCACTGAATCAGGCACGGAAATTGTCACGCTTGACCCGCAGACAATGGAATACCGAACCAGGCAGCGTCCTCAGTTCGCAGCACTAGATAACGCTAAGACAATCGATGACCTCAGCACACGCATACGCACACTATTCACTGGCAAAGATCGTGTCGGCGATTTTCTTCGGACTACGCTCACACCGCTTTTGATTTACTCTGCCGATGTAGCTCCAACGATCGCTCATTCGATCGATGACATTGATCGAGCAATGCGGTGGGGATTTGGGTGGGAGCTTGGCCCATTTGAACTTTGGGACGCCATCGGAATCGAGACAGTACTAAAGACCGCGGGACGCAGCGAGCATCCGCCTGTTTTGGTGCAGTCGCTCGTAAAGACGTCCGATAAGGCAATCAATTTCAGGCAAAGCCAGGTTGAGCCAGCTGGACCCGACCTGCAACTGCTTCGCCGGGCGAAAGATGCTCGACCAACAGTTAAAAAAAACCAAGGCGCGAGCCTTATTGACCTCGGCGATGGTGTCCTTGGTCTTGAATTTCATTCAAAAATGAATTCAATCGGTGGAGACACGATTGACATGATGGCAAAGGGAGTCAAAGAAGCCTCGCAACACTTTGACGCTCTGGTCATTGGAAACGACAGTCCAGCATTTTCCGCCGGAGCAAATCTAATGCTTGTACTGCTGGAAGCGCAGGAGGAAAATTGGGATGAAATCGACCTCATGATCCGCTCATTTCAATCGGCTGTCCTGAACCTGCGTTATGCCGACATTCCAGTCGTCGTTGCACCGGCGGGATTAACGCTCGGCGGCGGATGCGAAGTCGTACTCCACAGTGACCGCGCCCAGGCAGCGGCCGAAACTTATATGGGACAAGTAGAAGTCGGGGTCGGTCTTATTCCGGCTGGATGTGGGACAAAAGAACTACTCGCAAGGTTTTCTGATCAGGCCCCGCCGAACACAGCCGACAGACTCTCTTACGTACAGCGCGCATTTGAACTGATCGGATTCGGCACGGTGTCCTCAAGCGGTAGTGACGCCAAACAGCTTGGACTGCTTCAAACCAGTGACCAAATTACGATGAACAGGGAACGACTTCTTCACGACGCGAAACACACCGCGATCCATTTAGCGAAAACCGGGTATAGACCGCCGAGCTGCCGAACGGATATCCCAGTCGGCGGTCCCGATACGAAAGCTGCTCTTGAACTCGGCGTACATCTCGCCTGGCGAAGCGGGAGACTTAGCGAATACGATGTGCATCTGGGCCATACCATCGCCCATCTGCTTTCGGGCGGCAACGTGCCACATGCGACCACCGTTTCAGAACGGTACCTTCTCGACCTCGAGCGAGAAGCCTTTTTGAGCCTATGCGGTGAACAAAAAACCCAAGAACGTATCGCGCACACACTAAAAACCGGAAAAACATTGAGGAATTAATGCTTGACCGTGGCAGTGGCATTCCGATCGTACTAATCCCAGGCATCCAAGGACGTTGGGAATGGATGCAACAAGCTGTGGATGCTCTTGCTAGTGAGAATCGAGTAATCACCGACTCTTTTCCAGGTGAACCCGGGTCGATCGCATCGATAAATACAGGACGAGGGTTCGACAGTTTTGTTGACTGGCTCGACCAACTCTTCGTGAAGACAAATGTGGACAAAGTCTCACTTTGCGGTGTGTCCTATGGTGGATGGATCGCTGTTCACTACGCTGCAACAAGACCAATGAGGGTTTCGAGTCTAACCCTAGTCTCAACACCTTCACCGAACTGGCGGCCACCCTGCCGTATCAAGCGTTATCTTCGGTCGCCGCGACTAATGGCGCCAGTATTCATAGCGTCATCGCCACTCAGACTGTATCCGGAAATTTCGGTAGCCTTTCCATCGCTCCGTCAGAGATTACACTTCGGTGCGGAATACCTTGCTCGTGTCGTAACCTCACCGGCGACACCAACGCGAATGGCTGAACGAATGCACCTGGCACAACAAGTCGACTTTGAAGCAGATTGCTCGCGTATTCGGACTCCCACCCAAGTCATAACGGGAGAAACCGCCCTTGATCGCGTAGTACCAGTCGACAGTTCTCGTGAATACCTCGACGCCATTTCCGGTTCGACGGCTGTGACAATTGAGAACACGGGACATATCGGAATCGCGACTCGACCGTTACGTTTTGCAAAAGTGGTTTCTGACCACGCTCGAAAAACCACTAGTATCAAACCACTGTCAGAGCAGGTGCCGGCGTGAACACAGCAGTAGCACGGCTACATGAGATTGCCGGGCCAGCCGGACGACTCGAAACCCGTCTTTTAGAACCCAAATTGGTCCTTGCTGGCGAAATCTGTCCGCCTCGCGCAGCTGTCGTACTTGCACACCCACACCCACTCCATGGCGGCACGATGCATTCAAAAGTGGTGTATCAAACAGCTAAGGCACTTAGTCGTATCGGCTGCGTCACCCTACGGTTTAATTTCCGTGGTGTCGGAACGAGTGAAGGGACATTCGATGAAGGCCGTGGCGAACAAGAAGATTTTCGGGCTGCTCTGAATGTGATGGGTGACCGGTACCCTGACGTTGAGCTCTGGGCAGCTGGATATTCATTCGGAGCCTTTATCGCCCTGAGTGTTGGTGTGGCAGACCCACGTGTTACGACGTTGATTGGGGTCGCACCTCCCCTAATGGACAAATACGATCTGTCGGGAGTGGCGCGTAGTCACAAACCGAAGTTTCTGATCCACGGAGAAGCTGACGAACTGATTCCACTAAAAGAAATGCGGCGCTTCTACGGCTCTCTCGAAGAACCGAAAGAACTGGTCGTGGTCGACGCCGCTGACCACCTCTTCGACGGGCATGTCAGTGAAGTCGGTGACGCTGTCGAAGATTTACTTAGGGATTTCATACCTAATACTGATCAATAGTAAGGATGTTCATATGAGAGATGCAGTAATCACTTCGGCAGTTCGTACACCGGTTGGCAAAGCTCCGAAAGGAACTCTACGGACAACACGCCCAGACGAAATGGCCGCTACGACGATACAAGCGGCACTTGAAAAATCCCGTGGTATCGATCCAGCCGAAATTGATGACGTGATTATCGGATGCGCGATGCCGGAAGCCGAACAAGGGATGAATGTTGCGCGCATAGCGAGCCTACGGGCCGGCATCCCCGTCGAAACATCAGCTGTCACTATTAATCGGTTTTGTTCGTCCGGTCTCCAGTCGATTGCCTATGCCGCAGAACGGATCATGGGGGGGGCGGCGGACACGATTATTGCCGGTGGCACAGAATCGATGAGTCTCGTCCCGATGGGTGGCCATAAGATTGCACCAAACCCAGACCTGGTTCAGCACTATCCAGACGTCTACCTAAGTACGGGCCTTGTGGCTGAAAACCACGCGCGAGAATCATCAATATCACGGGAAGAACAGGATGCATATGCCTTACGTAGTCATCAGCGGGCCCTGTCAGCCATAACAGAAAGGCGCTTCACGAACGAGACCATCCCTATCGCCGTCAATATCGCAACCACCAATAACAATGGCACGCCGACCGTTGAACAACTTACCTTTGCAACTGATGAGGGACCTCGAGCCGACACCTCACTCGAGGTACTCGGAACGCTACGCCCTGCGTTTCACATAAACGGCTCTGTTACCGCTGGCAACTCTTCACAAATGAGTGACGGAGCAGCTGCAGTAGTAGTCACGACCGCAGAACGCGCGAAGCTAGCCGGTCTAAAACCGCTCGCACGATTTGTTACTTATGCAACTGCAGGGGTCAAGCCTGAATTATTTGGTCTTGGGCCTGTTCCAGCCATGCAAAAAGCCCTGAAACGAGCAGGGTTAACGATCGATGATATCGATCTCGTTGAACTCAACGAAGCCTTCGCAGCGCAAGTTCTCGCCTGTTTACGTGAGTTTCCTATTGACGAAAATAGACTCAATGTAAATGGCGGCGCAATAGCACTCGGCCATCCACTCGGCTGCACAGGAGCTAAACTCACAACAACGCTTCTCCATGAACTTAAACGCCGCGATGGTCGATACGGAATGGTCACAATGTGTGTGGGAGGCGGCATGGGGGCTGCCGGTATTTTTGAACGCATTCAATTATTAAGTTTGTTCACATTAGCTGAGTAATAACTAATCCTATGTCTATACCGACTGCTTCCAACACCATGACTAAAGGCGGCACCTGGCTCCTTGAGGAGAGTCAGCCGAACAATGTATTTACACCAGAGAAAATGACTGAAGAACATCGACTGATCTATCAAACTTCAGGCGAATTTTCTCAGGAAATCATGGGACACAACGATCAACTAGAAACAAAAGACTGGAACCTCACCAGACAACTACTGGCGCGCGCGGGTGAACTTGGCCTGCTTGGTACAGACGTCCCTGAAAGTTATGGAGGGTTGGAGTTTGACAAAATCACCTCGGCTATTATCGCAGGTCGTCTCGGCCCTGCGGGATCATTTAGCACGACGTTTGGCGCTCATACTGGTCTTGCAATCCTCCCCATCAGAATGTTTGGCACAGAAAATCAAAAACAAAAATATCTACCAAATTTAGTCTCTGGGAAAATCGTCGGAGCGTATTGCTTGAGCGAAACTGGTTCCGGATCAGATGCGATGGGTGCGAAAACGCACGCAGAAAAGCAAGCTGATGGTAGCTTCGTTCTCAATGGCGAAAAGATGTGGATTACCAACGGTGGTTTCGCAGACTTGTTTATTGTTTTCGCAAAAGTCGACGGAGAATTATTCACCGCATTTATCGTCGAACGTGCCTTTGATGGCGTTTCAAGTGGCCACGAAGAACACAAGATGGGACTGCATGGTTCATCAACCACACCTGTCGTACTACAGGATGTACATGTTCCGGTTGAAAACCTTCTAGGAGAAATTGGCAAAGGGCACAAAGTTGCTTTTAACGTGCTCAATTATGGCCGTTTTAAACTCGGAGCCTCTACCGTCGGCGGGAGTCAGAACGCCATCA
This sequence comes from uncultured Vicinamibacteraceae bacterium, assembly GCA_964634925.1. GTDB lineage: Bacteria > Acidobacteriota > Vicinamibacteria > Vicinamibacterales > UBA8438 > DTWD01. Next base: position 2,686 of record CAZWKO010000103.1, on the reverse strand, counting down.
GAGAATCGGCGCATTACGCAGCAAATCGTCAGCAGTTCGGACAGGCGATCGCAGACTTTGGAGCCATTAAACATAAACTCGGTGAAATGACTGTCAGAGCGTACGCGGTCGAATCAATGGTCTTTCGAACCGCTGGTCTCATTGACGAATTACTTGCCAGCGAAAAACAAGAGACCGCAGACGAAGCGGCTAAAAGTACCGCTGTGCTCCAAGCACTAGAAGAATTTGCCATCGAATCGTCAATTCTGAAGGTCGCCGGTAGTGAAGCGCTCGATTACATTCTCGATGAGAACATTCAGATCCATGGTGGAAACGGCTTTGTAAAGGATTACCCTGCCGAACGTTATTATCGAGACTCTCGTGTCAATCGAATCTTCGAAGGAACAAACGAAATTAATCGCCTGTTAATCCCAGGCATGCTGATCAAGCGTGCAACAAAAGGAGACCTGCCACTTATTGACGCGGCAAAAAAAGTACAAGAAGAAATTTTAAGCCCCTCCGTACCAAATTCAACGAGCGACGATCCTCTGGCCGATCAAATGGCGTCGATCAGTATGTTCAAGAAAGTCGCTCTAGCTGTTATCGGGCTCGGACTTCAAACCTACGGCACGAAAATAAGTGACCAGCAAGAAATTCTGTCTTTCACCTCAGATATCCTAATCGATACGTTCGCGGCTGATACAGTCGTCACCCGAGCTCGAGCGTCGGTCGAATATTCCATCACAACAAGTTCTCTTCAACGAGACGCTGCCATTTGCTTTGTTAATGATGCGGCCATGCGCATTGATACAAAAGCTCGCGCCGCGTTGGCCGCTATGACCGAAGGAGACGAATTACGGACACACCTTGTCGCACTAAGGCGATTACTCAAAGTAACGCCTGTTAATACTGTCTCGATTCGTCGCACGCTCGCTAACGAAACAGTAAAAAGAGGTGGGTATATCTTTTAGTTCCATGGCTAACGAGACTTTTACAGCAGCAGTATAATTTGAACAACTAAAGATACTTTTTCGCACATATGAACCGGAAACTAGAGAAATCACGGCGGAGTAGGACAATTTCAAGCCTCGTACTTGTTGTAATTCTCTCTTTCAGTGCGACTGCTTGCTCCCCCCCTGAACCTGACGAAAGTAACTACGTCACGAGATTATTGAACGATCGCTCTTACAAAGATGATGTATTTAAAAACGGGGCAGACTCTCCAGTTCCGCTCGATCGCAGATCGTGGATGGTACCTTTACGCTATTACGAACCGGACCTGTCGTACCGCGTTCCAGCTCAATTGAATTTTCTTGATGAACAACCGATTTTTGATATTCCGACATCGACCGGACAGATTCGACAAATGCGGCACATCGGACACCTTGAGTTTGTGCTTGCAGGTGAAGAATATCGGTTGGCAGCATTACTCTCAGAAGGCGACGGATTATTTATCCCTTTCAGAGACGAGACGAGCGGTGATGAAACCTATCCAGCTGGACGGTACCTTGACCTACCGTTCAGTTCGACCGGTAGCTATGACCTTGATTTCAATCGAGCGTACCATCCGACATGCTATTTTGACGAACAGTTTGACTGCCCGTTTCCGCCGCCCCAAAACCGCCTACCGACATCTATTCTGGCAGGGGAAAAGCTGCCGCCAGAAAATGAACGTCGTATTCCACTGACAGACATGAGTGTGGCTCCGATACCTGGAAACCAACCGTAACAATCGTGCCTTGTCTTGGTGTTGTCTTTGACTTCGACGGTGTTATCGCAAATACCGAACCACTACACCTGCAGGCTTTCCAGGAAGTACTAGATCAAACCCCCATGTCACTTTCCAAAGAAGCCTACGAATCCACCTACCTCGGTTACGACGACATAGGCGTATTCACTCATCTCGCGAACGACCAGCAAGTCGTACTCTCGCCAGATGAAATATCAAGTTTAATCGCCCGAAAAGGTGAGCGCTATACGCAACTTGTCGAAAATAAACATGTCATATTTCCTGAAGCTCGAGACTGCATCGAACGTCTTGCCGGATCCTATGAGCTAGGAATCGCATCTGGAGCGCTTCGTCATGAAATCGAGACTATTTTGCTTGCATCGTCACTAAGATCGCACTTCTCGGTGATCGCTGCGGCCGATGACGTCGAGCACTCAAAGCCAGAGCCAGACACGTATCGATTGGCTGTTAAATTACTCTGCCTAGCGATGGGACGTCCAACGTCACCCAATGGATTCGTCGCCATTGAGGATTCTCTTTGGGGAATTCAGTCTGCCCATGCAGCTGGTTTGCCGTGCATTGCCGTCACCACCACTTATGCCAAAAATAAACTTGCCATCGCAAATCACATCGTCCCAAGCCTCGTCGATATTGACCTAAAGACGCTAGAAGCACTCGTCAACAATAGTCAGGCTCGCCACAAATAATCGTAGTGTGTTCTACTGGCAAAAAACTATGACTAACTTTATTCATCGTTTCACGGAAATTGCGACAACGCCCGATCCTGACCTAGCCTCGGCCGCACTGTGCATCGCAAAACTTGAGTACCCACAATTGGACACTTCAAAATATCAAGCACAGCTTGATGAAATGGGTAGCGTCGCGGCTGCACGGATTGCCACGCTGGGCGAGAACCCAGACACCATGTCACAGATCTCAGAAATAAGCTCCTACTTATTCAAACAAGAAGGTTTTACG
>CAZWKO010000102.1:0-8243 GCA_964634925.1 uncultured Vicinamibacteraceae bacterium | reverse complement strand
CAGCTCCTCTGACGTACTCCGTGAACGGCGAACAATTTGTCACGATTGCTGCGGGTAATGTCGTCTTCACGTTCGGGCTGGACGGCTAGATTTCCTGTGGCGATTTTTGGAATATCTACTTTCAATGGATCACTTATAAAACTGCAGCGAAATCGAACTAATGGCAGTCTTAAAACTTGCCGACCTTGAACCTCGGGAGCAAATGCCCGGGTTTCAAGGTCGGTTTTTACATACAGACCGAGTAACAGTTGTACATTGGGAGGTTCAGGAAGGAGCACAACTTCCCGAACATTCTCATCCGCACGAACAGATTTCAACCCTCATCACAGGTGCATTCGATATGGTGATCGATGGCATTGAAACACGATTGACAGCTGGCTCGGTTGCCATCATCCCGCCGAATGCCGTTCATTCTGGACAGGCTGTCACCTCATGTCATTTTATCGATGTCTTTCAACCCGTCCGGGAGGATTACCGATAACGACAACGTGCTTTGTTTTTACGCCATCAAACCCGTGACAACGGATACCCAAGCGATGCTCCAACCAATGCAGCAACTTTTTAAGCGGTTCCGTAACAGTGTTACCACGACCGCATTTGTCGTTTTATGGGTTTCTACACCGTTAGCACAAACGGCACAGTCACCACGTAACGCGAACTATTCCATCGACATCACTCTCGACCATCAGACCAGGACATTGACAGGGCGTGAGGTGGTGACGTGGAAAAATACATCCCTCCAATCAACTTCTGAATTGCATTTTCATCTCTATTACAACGCATGGAGAAATACGCAATCGACCTGGATGAAAGAACGGATCTTGGGGCGCGGACTCGCTCTGCACAACCGCCCGGAAACAGATTGGGGGTGGATCGACATCACAAACATCAGACTCATCGACACAAGCGACGTCCCCGAAACCAATCTGACCAATAGCGTGAACTTCATTGCTCCAGATGACGCCAATCCCGACGATCAGACCGTACTGCGCGTCGAGTTACCCTATTCGGTATCACCGGACGAAACGGTTACTCTCGAAATCGAATGGACAGCGCGAGTTCCACGAACCTTCGCACGAACCGGCACCATTGGTAATTATTACTTTATTGCGCAGTGGTACCCTAAGCTCGGAGTCCTCACCGATGACGGGTGGGTTTGTCATCAGTTTCATACGGCGACTAACTTTTTTGCAGATTACGGTGTTTATGATGTTCGACTCACAGTGCCATCTGAATGGGTAGTGGGGGCAACTGGCCAAGAACAATCGGTAACTGACAACCGGGATGGCACAGCCACGCATCACTACTACGCTGAAGATGTACACGACTTCGCGTGGACGACGAGTCCAGACTTTCTTGTTTTTGAAGACCACTTTGAGCATTCCGATCTTCCGGATGTAAATATTCGCTTACTACTGCAGCCAGAACACCACGACCAAGCAGAACGTCATTTTGAGGCCACCCGCCAAACATTTAAGTACTACGGCGAGTGGTTTGGTGCTTATCCGTATGACTACGTCACTGTAATCGACCCTGCCTGGCAGAGTGGCTCTGGTGGCATGGAGTACCCGACGTTATTCACAAGTGGCACACGTTGGCTCGCCCCTACGACCACGAATGGACCAGAACAGGTCACCGTGCATGAAGCGGGTCATCAGTTCTTCTATGGAGTCATCGGAAATAACGAAGTAGAACACGCGTGGCTCGACGAAGGACTCAATACGTTTGCGACTGCGCGCGTAGTCGACCAATACTTCCCGCATTCGTGGGAACGGCGTTTTTTTAGGTCTTTTCTTCCGTGGACATTCACCGACATTACGTGGTCGCGTGCTCTCGACGGAAGTCGTTTGGCACGGTACCGAACAACCGCCAGAATGGATATTCAAGCTACTCCGACCTTTCGATATTGGCCCGGCAGCATGTTTTCAACGGCGTACTACAAAACGACGCTCTGGCTCCATACGCTTGAACGCTTCCTCGGCTGGGACACACTCCGACAAGGAATGTCCGACTACTACACACAGTGGAAATTCGCCCACCCAAAACCACAAGATTTCTTTGACCGCATAAACGCGGCAGCAGGCGAGGACCTCTCCTGGTTCTTTGACCAAGTCCATGGAGATTCCGCCATTTTCGACTACGGAATTGCACAAGTTACCAATCAAAACGCTGCGGGACAGGGGTTTTTTGATGGTGTCTTCCAGGATGATGAGTCGCCAACGAAATTTGACACGCAGGTCGTTGTCCGGCGTTACGGAGATGGAATCTTCCCGGTCGATGTAGTTGTCGAGTTCGCCGATGGACACCACGAACTGCGAACCTGGGACGGACATGCGCAATGGACCACATTCCAGTTCGAACATTCTGCGCGAGCCATTCGTGCAATCGTTGATCCGGAACGGGTACTTATGCTCGATCTTAACTATACAAATAACAGCTGGACGTCATCTCCCCAAGCAACCACCGCGGCAACAAAGTGGGCTCTCGCCTGGTTTGTTTGGCTGCAAGATTTGTTGCTAACCGCTGCATTTGTCGTCTGATGGTGGTTCTGTGACTCGACTCTGGCTTGATGGTCTTCGGCGTGTTATACGTGCACCTTTGCTGTGCTTAGGCGTCTACGCGCTTACTTGCATGACAACGCTACCACTGGCGTTTGTGTTGCACGACACCATCACCACGCACCTCGGCACAAGCTTAGTTAGCGACTCGGTGTCGCAAGGATTCGACACAGGATGGTGGGAAGAGTTCCGATTTACCACAGAGGGTGAAATTGTTGACACATTCGGACCAGAGGTAATCGGCTTCGCCGCACCACTATCAAATTTGAGTCGATTCGTAGATGCTGATTTTCCCCGTGGTGCCATCGCAAGTGCCGTTGTGTTCTATCTCGCCGCTTGGGCGTTTCTTCTAGGTGGCATTCTTGACCGACTCGCTCGCCAGCGCCAGATTTCTAGTGCTGGATTTTTTGCAGCGTGCGGAGTCTATTTTTGGCGGTTCACCCGCTTAGCCCTTCTCATCGTTGGCACGTACTGGGTTCTTTTTACGCTCATTCATCCGTTCCTGTTTCAAGATCTATATAGTGCACTGACCCTTGACAGTACAGTCGAACGAGACGCAGCTATCTTACAGTTCTCCCTTTATATTGTTTTTGGCATTCTTCTCGCGGCAGTCACACTAGTCTTTGACTACGCGAAGATACGCGCAGTTGTCGAAGATCGCCACAGTATGCTCGGTGCCGTCTTTGCATCAGCCCGTTTTGTACGGCAACGTTTAGTCTCAACCGTTTATCTGTATCTACTGAATGCGCTAGCGTTCTTGATGATCATTTTCTTATACAGCTTGGTGGCCCCCGGTGCGAATACGGCAGGAATAACCGTATGGCTTGGGTTTGCGATCAGCCAGGCATACATCGTGGCCAGATTATTCGCTAAATTGACACTGTATGCGTCACAAACGTCTTACTTTCAAAGTGAGCTCGCACATGCCACGTACGTGGCTCGCCCGCAAGCGCAGTGGCCCTCGTCACCAATGGCCGAGGCTATTGCGCCGCCACCGAACAAGCCATAGCACTTCGTACAGGTCCGTCTTCGCCGCCAACGATTGACGCTCGGCACAACGAGCACACCAGATCCGTATGAACTGTGGTACAACAAAAGGAACGAACAATTCGAAGGAGACGCATGATGCGTATGACAGCCTGTTACAGAACCGGTCTTATCACCCTGTCTTTCTGTGCTGCCTCTGTGATGACGAGCATGGTTGGCGCACAAGAGAATGCGACTCTCCAACAAGCCGTTGTAGCTGAACTACGTGAAGACCGATCGCTGCGAAGACTCACGGTTTCTGTAGAAGGCGACCAAGTCACGCTCACTGGTGAGGTGCGGACGTTCTGGGAAAAAAACGAAGCCTTACGTCGCACATTTGACGTGGACGGCGTGGGTACCGTGGTGAGCGAAATCGACGTACCACTCGCGGACGATGAAAATGATCTGGCTCAAGATGTCGTCGAAGCCATCCAAAAGTATGCTCACTACCGCATGTGGGACTACCTTGAAGGAGGGCTTGAGAACGGCGTCGTCGCCCTTTATGGGCAAGTCACCCCAGAGCGAAACAAAGCACGTGAACTATTTGAACGCATCGCGAAAATCAGAGGAGTGCAAGACATCCAGATGAATATCGAATCCTTGCCTCCCAATCAACAAGACAATTCTCTTCGTAATGCCATCTCGAGACGCTTGTTTCAAAGCGAGCATTTTGAACGATTTCGGTCTGGAATCAACACGCCTTTTCACATCGTTGTGCGGAACAGTGTTGTCACGCTGCTCGGGTATGTACAAGGGGACATCGAACGACTTGAAATGGAACGGATCGTCGGCCAAACACAAGGCGTCTTACGCACCGACAACCAACTACAGACCTTGCGCTAAGTCCAACGCTTTCTGAAAAAGAAGAAACTCATCCTGAATGTTCAGATAACCAGTTGGTTTGCAACAAGCCCTTTACTAGGAACCCGTTGTCTCGACGACCCGTTCGACGTGAGGTGTTACCCCTCGGGTAACCGCTACGTTCGGCATCAATTCAATCAACTCATTTTCATGGTGGATCGTCAAAGATTCTTCACCACGAACGATATACGTCGCTGTGACCATAGTCAGAGTCACCTCAAGTCGACGCCCGCGAATTTCAAGTGAAAATTGAAGACTCCCAAGCTGTTCAGGAACCCGCGGGGTAAAGTAGATTTCTCCCCGGTTGTCTCGAAGCCCCGCAAAGCCATAAATCAGTGTCATCCAGAATCCACCCATCGATGCAATGTGGCACCCATCCTTCACATTACCAGCGACGTCAGCTAGATCCATAAGTCCAGCATCTATGGAGTATTGAACCGCTTTCTCACCCTCGCCGACTTCTGCCGCAATAATGCTTTCAATTGACGAGGACAGCGAGGAGTCTCGCGTGGTCACTCGATCGTAATATTCGAAATTCCTTCGCTTTTGATCCAGTTCAAATTCATGCCCTAACAAAAACATCGCCAACACAACATCTGCCTGTTTCACTACACGGTGACGATAAATCACAAGGGGATGGAAGTGCAGTAGGAGTGGGTATTTATCCGCCGGCGTTCCGTCAAAATCCCACTCTTCTTTCTCCAGAAACGAATCATCTTGCAAATGAATTCCCTCTGTGTCGTCAAATGGTAGATACATGAGATCCGCCGCACGCTGCCACTCCACAATCTCTTCTACATCAAGACCGGTATCACGAGCCAATACGGCAAACCGTTCGGGAGACTCCTCACTCAGCGTCCTTAATGTCTCGACCGCAAACCATAAGTTTTCACGGGCCATTAGATTTGTGTACAAGTTGTTATTCACAACCGTGTTGTATTCGTCTGGCCCAGTCACTCCATTAATTCGAAACCGGCCATCGCGCTGTGAGAAAAACCCTAAATCTGACCACAGACGAGCCGTTTCTACTAAAAGTTCCCCACCAACCTCGCTGAGAAATGTCGTCTCACCAGTGACATCCACGTACTTACGCAAGGCGTACACGATGTCTGCGTTAATGTGGTACTGGGCTGTGCCAGCAGCGTAATACGCGGAGGCTTCTGTGCCATTAATCGTCCGCCATGGAAACAACGCACCGCGTTGGTTCAATTCACGAGCCCGCTTCCGCGCCTGGTCCATCTGACTGTATCGAAGTCGTAGTAAGTTTTGGGCAACTCGAGGTTGCGTGTACGTCAGAAACGGCAATAAATATATTTCAGTGTCCCAAAAATAGTGTCCTTCATACCCGGGTCCTGTCAGACCTTTCGCAGGAACACCAACACCTTCCGCGCGTGCCGTCGCTTGGCAGATGTGGAACAAGTTGAATCGAATTGTTTGTTGCCACTCTGCATGCCCCTCAATCACAACGTCACTACGAGACCAGAATGCGTCGAGAAACACTCGCTGACTTTCTAGTAATTCCTCGGCACCATGCTGGACGGCACGATCAAGAACACGGTCAGCACGTCGGCATAACTCTTGAGCTTGAGGTCGTCGGGACGAATGGTACGTAATGTATTTCACTAGTCGAATACGGTTCCCAACACCCCCATCAATTGAGTAGGCCACTCGACCAGACGACGATTCCACCTGAACATCAGATGTATATTGACACTCCGTCTGCATCGAATGATCAATGCCACACGAAAGAGTCATGCCACTCGCTTTCGTCTGAAAACCGAGTACTACACGCTCGGGCCCAACACTGTTCTCTTTCGGTTCAAGCACCTCACATCCAAATTGTCGAATCCGAGGATCCTGGGCTGAGGTACTGTCTGGATCTGTCGCTACACGGCCGTCAACAATTTCCGACACAATGAGGACCGGCGCATCATTTGTCAATAGCGTGATGTCATACACCACAGCCGCGAGATGTCGATGTTCCAGTGACACTAGCCGTCGCGATTTAATCGAGACCCGTTGTCCTGAAGAATGTGCCCACACGAGGTCGCGATCAAGCGTGCCCGCACGCATATCAAGCGCCCGTTCAAAATATTCCAGTGTTGCTGTCGGCAAATAAAATGGTTCGTCATCAACATAGAGCTTGATCACTTTGGCATCAGGAACATCGATGATCGTCTGTCCCTGCTTCGCAAAGCCATAGGCTTCTTCACCGTACACAATCGGCCACGTCTCATGGAACCCATTGACGTAAGTCCCGCTATGAACTGTCGGCTGGCCCTCATCGCAGGTGCCGCGCATCCCGAGGTATCCATTGCCCGTCGCGAACAACGACTCAGTCGCCGCAAGATAACTCAAATCAAACCGTTTCTCGACCAGACGCCACTCCTCAAAAGGATAGGCATCCTCTGGGGCGCCTTTTCTTCGGCTATTCCGCATGATTTGAACGACCTAACTCCGTCAAAACAGGCCTGTTGTTGTTAATCCCCAGTGTTGTTTCCAGGTCGGTCACGACCAAATCTGCTCCCGACTTTGCGAGGTCTATCTGCCCCTCAGTTCGATCGATCCCGACAACTAATCCAAAACCACCCTGTTTTGCAGCACGCACACCGACAAGTGCATCTTCAATTACAGCACTTGACGCTGGTTCAATACCCAACTTACGAGCAGCGTACACAAAAGTCTCCGGAGACGGTTTCCCCGTAAGACCCACTTTCTCCGCAACAACCCCGTCAACCCGTACTGAAAAATACTCCTGTAAACCGGCCGCAACCAAAATCGACTCACAATGTCTACTGGAAGAAACTACCCCTAATTTGATATCTCGCTTGCGCAAGTATCTCGCCAAAGCTACAGCGTCCGGATAAGTTTCAACGCCCTCTGCTTGGATGGCCTCAGTAAACAAAAGACTTTTCTTATTGCCTAGACCACATATGGTTTCAGCTGCCGGCAAATCAAGAGGTGTTCCATCGGGAAGCCAGACTCCTCTCGACGATAAAAATGAACGAACGCCATCGTAGCGTGGCTTGCCGTCAACATATTGTCTGTAATCGTGGGGTAATTCAAATGGTCTGGACGCATGTGCATCGGACACCCCGGAACTCAACAAAAAATGCTGATCGAACACAGTCTTCCAGCAGCCCGCATGGACCCGTGCTGTCGCCGTCAAGACGCCGTCAAGGTCAAATAACACTGCGTCAAATGCGCCCCAGTCGATTATGCTTGCTCGTTCCATAGTTTTTGGAAAAAAGATTAACAAACTACGATTGCCAAACTGCGCACTGACTGAACTTAGTGTCAGTAAGCCTTCTATGACATTCGCGTATGAAAATTCGCCAGAACCGAACGCTACTCTGACGCCATGAGCAGTCCATCGACGGAACAACTAACACCTGTTCCGCCAAGCCCACAGTACCCAGCCGGGTTCTTAGCTAAATATTGTTGATGATATTCCTCGGCGTAGTAAAACGGCGGTGCCACGCAGATCTCCGTGCTGATAACACCGTAGCCAGCCATCGTGAGTCGTTCTTGATAAACGCGACGCGAATATTCTGCTTTCTCTAATTGTCCAGCATCCTCTACAAAAATCGCCGAACGATATTGCGTCCCGACATCATTCCCTTGTCGCATGCCCTGCGTGGGGTCATGACTTTCCCAAAAAAGATGCAATAAAAGCTCGAAGGGCACCAACGTCGGGTCATAGGCAGCTAGTACAACCTCTGTATGACCTGTGCGACCCGAGCACACTTCCTGGTAGGTCGCATTCTTGGTTGCCCCCCCCGCGTATCCCACTGCGGG
>CAZWKO010000101.1:703-8377 GCA_964634925.1 uncultured Vicinamibacteraceae bacterium | reverse complement strand
CATCAGCGTCCCGATAAGCTGCAACATCGACAAGCCCACCGACACCTGTGTCGCTGCTACGGCGACCGGTCATATCGATCAAATTAACCGTGGCGGGTGTGTGTTTTTTTGGAGCAAATAATTCGCTTAGACGATCGAGTCTCTGATCAGGTACTTGAGCAACAGCAATAGTTGCGTCACGGGCATTAGCAGCCTTGGTTCCGCTGTGATGTGTTTGAGTAAGCAACCTAAAAATGGTTGTTTTACCGACGGATGAGAGACCAATTAGACCAGCTCGGAGCATGTTTCGTCGAAAAGTGTCTCACATCAATCATGCGGGTGGAGCATTGCAACCTGAATAAGTTCGAAATATTTCACGTAAAGTATTGAAAATACTTATTTTGCCGTTGACAACCGTAAACCTGTTGCCTACGATAACTAGTGGATTTTTATGGATTAAAGTGGAGTAAATAGGTGCTTCGAGGCAATTTCTACGCAAAAATAGATGACAAAGGTCGGTTGAAGATACCAACAGCCTTTCGTGCCCTCATCGGTGAAAAATACGGCGAAACACTCTACGTTACAAGTGTAACTGGTGAATCTGTACGTATCTACCCAATGCCTGTTTGGGTTGGTATTGAGGAAAAACTTGCAAAGGTACCGTCAACTCACCCATCACGTCTGCGTTTCTTCGATCGAGTGAATTATTTTGGTCAGCCGGGAGAATTCGATAAACAAGGCCGAGTTTCTATACATGGTCGGCTTCGAGATTCGGCCCAGATGTTGGGGGATGTTGACGTTTTCGGTCAGTACGACCATTTAGAAGTATGGAATCACGAACGTTTTGCCCGGAGACTCGACCAGGAGCCGTTTACCGATGATGATGCGCGAGCCTTGGCAGATTTTGGGATTTAGGATTGATGCAGACTTCTTCCAGCCTTGACCACGAACCAGTCATGCCTTCTGAAGTCGTGACGATGTTGAAGGCCGAAGGCGGCGGTTCTTTTGTGGATTACACCGTAGGAGCGGGAGGTCATACAAGCAGACTGCTTGAAGCAGGTGTTGAACGCGTATTGGGATTTGATCGTGATGCTGACGCACTGAAAAAGGCTGCGAATAATTTAAATCATTGGCACGACAGTGTGGAGTTGGTTCACTCTGATTTTCGTCAATTCGTGCATGTACTTAATGATCGGGGTATCCAGAGTATCGACGGTGCTTTAGCCGACCTCGGCGTTTCAACAATGCAATTAGATGGCCATGAACGTGGATTTAGTTTTCGGAAAGACGAACCTCTTGATATGAGAATGGATCGGTCTGTTGGCCCGACAGCAGCTGAAATGCTTAGTGCTGTCAGTGAGTCCGATCTGGCCGATGTTATTTATCGATTTGGTGAAGACCGACACGCGCGTCGCATTGCTAGGCTGTTCGTCTCGACCCGTGATCATACGGACATTAAAACCACTGGACAACTTGCTGAAGTTGTACGTCGAGCGGTAGCGCGAAGAGGTTACCAGCGTATCGATCCTGCGACCAGAACCTTTCAAGCCGTGCGCATATGGGTAAACAGAGAAGTAGAGGGACTCGATGAATGGCTTGGCAATGTGTGTCGTCGATTAAAGGCTGGCTCAAGATTTGCTGTTATTACCTTCCATTCGCTCGAAGATCGTATTGTCAAACATACTTTTAGAGATCTTGAACGCCACGCTGATATCAAAATAAAAATTCTCACAAAAAAACCACTTCGTCCTTCTGATCAAGAAGTTTCTCGAAATCCTCGAGCCCGTAGTGCGAAATTACGTGTTGCTGAGAGGTTGTCATGACTCGTGGAGATTTCGAGTACGACATTAAGAAAGACATTCGCAATAATCCGATTGTCCGAGAGGTGGACGAGACACGTCTTAATGAGCTTTGGCGGTCACTTTGCATCGGCATACTTTTAGTAGTGGTGCTGGTTTTTACCGCTTGGCAGCATTTCGAACTGCGTCAGCATAACTACGAGATTGGAGAAATGCAGCAACAGCGTATGAGAGAACTGGAAGTCAATCGTCATTTACGTCTTGAGATAGAGACACTACGGTCTCCAGCCCGGATCGAACGTATTGCGACAGAGCAACTCGGTTTGGTAGAGCCCACGAGTGACGTTTCGTTGGTGATCGAGCGAGTCGTACCAGCATCTGAGCCTGATCGCTCGATGGTTGTTGATCGACGCCTTGCTAATAGTGCAACGAGTCGAGCCATAGACCAAAAGCCTGAGCGGGTTCGTGAAAGACATAGCTATGAATCATGGGTAGGTATAACACCGGAAGACAAACTTAGGCACGAATTACAGTTACTCGACAGTCAATCAGGTGAAGAACAGGAGGCAACAAGTGGCTCAGCGAACCAACCGCAGTAAGGGCGGGTTGCGCGATAGCTGGGGCCGGTTTTGTGGTCGTGTTCCCCGGCGTATCAGGAAGAAAGAAATTTCTAGTGACTGGCGGCGCGTTGTCCGCGGTCGTGTGCTTGTTGCTGGTGTGGTTTTGGCAATTTGGACAGTAGGCATTGAGGCGAGGCTTATCTATCTACAGGTAATAGACCATGAGCGTCTCGTTGGTCGTGCAAATCAGCAGAAAGACCGGACGCAAACTCTTGTTCCAAAACGCGGTGAAATTCTCGATCGTAACGGGCAGGTTCTTGCATACAGTGTTGATGCAGACACAATCTATGCGATACCGAATCAGATTGAGGACCCAACCGATGTTGCACTAGCGCTGTGCGCTGCCCTTGATGCCTGTGGCGATATCGAGCGCTTAAAACTTACTGAGCTTCTTGGAGAAAAGAGAGATTTCGCTTACGTCAAGCGACTCGCGTCTTTAGAGGAAGCGCGGCGAGTTGCTGCACTCGGTCTGCAGGGTGTTGGGTTTTTGCAAGTAAACCGTCGTTATTATCCCAATCGAGAACTGGGTGCGCATGTGCTTGGTTATGTTGGTATTGATAACCAAGGATTGAGCGGTATTGAATCAACCTATGACGAAGATATTAGTGGTACCCCAGGACAGGTTTTAATACAGATTGACGAGAGGAAACGAGCATTTAGTCGGGTTGAGCGTTCACCGACACCTGGGGCGACGCTTGAGTTAACGATCGATAAGTACCTACAACACATCGTTGAGCGCGAACTCAAAGCTGGTATTGATGCTTATGGTGCCGATGCCGGGACTGTTGTGATGCTCGATCCGAAAACAGGGGAGGTGCTGGCACTTGCAAGTGAGCCATCATTTAACCCTAATGTTTTTTCAGATTCAACAATCGATGAACGGCGGAATCGTGCGATTCAGGATATTTACGAACCTGGTTCAACTTTTAAGGTGGTAACGGCGTCTGCCGCGCTGGAAGAACAAGTTGTAGAACGCGATGAGATTTTTGATGTAAGTGCGGGATCTATCACCGTTGGAGGTGATGTGATTCCAGACTTTCACCGCTATGGTGAATTGTCCTTTACCGACGTTATGGTCAAGTCCAGTAATGTTGGCGCGATTGAGGTCGGTTTTCGGTTAGGGCAAGAACGGTTCAGTCGTTATGTCCGTCGTTTTGGATTTGGGCAGTCGCTGTCTCCTGATTTTCCGTCTGAAAATCGTGGGTTAGTTGGTGACCCCTCCAAACTTTCTATGCGAGGTCTTGCGTCTATGGCTATGGGCTATCAAGTGGCGGTTACTCCGCTTCAGATGGCGGCTGCGATAGGTGCTGTTGCGAATGGAGGAGAATTAATATCGCCTCGAGTAGTGCGCTCTATTAGGCAGAATGGTGTACGGGAAGTTTCAGAACAACGTGTAATTCGTCGAGCTATTTCCGTCGATACTGCGGCAGAGCTCACGGAGATTATGGAGGAAATTGTTCGGCGGGGAACCGGCCGACGGGCGCAAGTTCCCGGGTATTCGGTCGCAGGAAAGACAGGCACAGCAGAAAAACTTATTGATGGTCGGTACTCCCACTATGACCACAATGCGTCGTTCGTGGGCTTCGCACCCTCTAATGACCCTCGTTTGGTGATGCTTGTCATGATTGATACACCTCGGTCGGCAATCATCAATGGCGTTCGTCAAAGGGCTTACACCGGTGGACTTGTTGCGGCTCCAATTTTTCAGCGGATCGCAGAGGCTTCTTTACGACACCTTTCCGTGCCACCCAATGTGCATCCAGAAGTTCCGGTGATCGTAAATCGACATTTACCGGTCGGTGAGTCTAAATCGGTTCTGACAGCCGTTTCATTCAGCGCAACGGAAGAGAAAGATCAAGAGACTATTGATTTTAGTGTGATGCCTGACTTACGTGGTTTGAGTGCGCGTCAGGCTATGAAGGTAGCCGGTAAGTTTGATCTAAGAATCGAATTTATCGGAAACGGTGTTGTGGGGTGGCAGGAACCATTACCGGGCGCCGAGATCGAATCTGGCTCGACTACAAAAGCATGGCTTGATCGCCACACATGGTCCTTGAATAGGGATTTCCGTTGAACATTGGAAAATTGCTTTCTCGATCTGGTGTTGCTGTAGCGCCGGGTGTACTTGCGCGTGATGTGAGTGCTATTTCTCCTACTGGTATTTTCCTAGACTCGCGAGCAGTTTGTGCTAACGGGATTTTTGTCGCATTACCCGGTATTCACACTAACGGGGTTGCGTTTGCTGACGAGGCGTACGCACGTGGCGCGGCTCTTGTTGTTTCTCAAGAAGATGCGCCGCCAGGAATATCTAAGCCATGGATTCGCGTAGGGCATGCCAGAGACACGCTTGCGGCCCTTGCAGCGAACTTTCACGATAATCCTAGTCGGGCGCTCTTGGTCGTCGGTGTGACCGGTACTAATGGCAAGACGACTACTACCTACCTTATCGAATCAATTTTCCAGCAAGCTGGATTAAAAACAGGACGAATGAGTTCTGTTTCCAATAGGGTTGCTGCTGATCAACCGGAGGAACCTTCAAAGCACACGACCCCAGAAGCGCCAACTGTGCAGTCCTGGTTGTCGTCGATGCGCGAGCGCTCTACGAAGGCCTGTGTTATGGAGGTGTCGTCACACGCGCTTGCGTTGCAGCGTGTCGACTATGTCGATTTTAAAGCCGGGGTATTCACGAATCTGTCACAAGAACACCTTGAGTTCCATGGTGATATGGCACGTTATTTTCGAGCCAAGGCACGTTTATTTGAGATGTTGGCACCTGAGTCTCCCGCCGTGGTCAATATTGACAACACGTATGGCCAAGAGCTCGCGAAGACGGTTGCATGTCCAGTGACCTATGGACTGGACACTAGTGCGGACATAGTTCCGAACAGGCTTGAACTCGAACGGGATCGTACGCATATAGAGGCGCGCACGCCCCGTGGAGTGTTGCACCTGACATCTCCTTTAGTGGGACGAATAGCTGCTTACAACATTGTTGCCGCAGCAGCGACTGCGGTATCGCTGGATATCTCATTTCGGGGAATCGAAGAAGGTGTGCGGATGTTTACGGGTGTTTCTGGTCGCATGGAAAAAGTAAGTAGCGATAGTGATGATGACCTTACGGTGATGATTGATTTTGCTCATACCAATGATGCGCTTCGCGGTTTGCTTGAAGCTGTTCGTCCTTTGACTCGTGGGCATGTGATCACCGTGTTTGGTTGTGGTGGCGATCGAGATGCAGCCAAGCGTCCGCTCATGGGCGCGGTAGCAGCAAATATGAGCGACCGGGTCGTACTGACGTCCGATAATCCCCGGTCAGAACAGCCACTCGACATCATTGCCGATATTGAATCCGGGCTTGCTAATAGCAAAACGCCTTACGTCGCGATTCCGGACCGCGAAGAAGCCATTGTGCGAGCAATTGATGAGGCGAATCCAGGAGATCTTGTCGTGATCGCCGGAAAGGGCCATGAGCACTGTCAAGAGATCGGCACGCAATTAGTTCCTTTTGAGGATGGCACTGTTGCACAAATGGCACTATCACGGCGGCGATCCTCAGCAAGGATGGGATGACGAAGTGGTTGAAAAATCGCAGTCGCTCATTTTTCGAACCGACGAACTTGTTACGGCGGCCGACGGCATATTGCTATCTGGAGTTTCCGATCGAGAATTTGGTGACTTTTCGATCGATAGTCGGCAGATTCAGCGTGGAGAACTGTTTGTAGCGATTAAAGGCGATCGGTTTGATGGACATGAGTTTGCCGCTAACGCGGTTCGAAAGGGAGCAGCTGGAGTGATAGTCAGTGACCCGTCTGCGGTACCTTCTAAGATCGTGGATAAACACGATGTAACAGTTGTGCTCGTCCAAGATACAACGCGTTCACTTCAGACGATTGCACGGTATGTGCGTCGTAGGTCTTGCGCGAAAGTTGTTGCTGTTACGGGTAGCATCGGAAAGACCACGACGAAAGAATTATCGGCTGCGTTAGTTGGAATTCAAAAACGTGTCTATCGAAATATTGGCAATTTCAACAATCACATTGGTCTACCGCTTTCACTTTTGAATCTTCGTCATCAGCCGGAGGTGGCTGTTGTTGAACTTGGGATGAATCATGCGGGAGAAATTAGAAGATTAGTTGATATAGCTGAACCGAATGTGCGTGTGTGGACGAATGTTGCCGAGGTACATGCTGAAAATTTTTCATCGATAGAAGACATAGCCGATGCGAAGGCTGAATTACTAGAAGGTGCACATATCAATGACCACCTCGTGGCTAATGCTGACGACAGGATGGTCATGGATCGTGTCAGTCAATTTCCTGGTTCAGTGATGACTTTTGGGCTAGGAAAGGCTTCGGACGTAAGGGCAATAGCGGTAAAAGATTCAGGGCTCGATGGAATCAGTGCGACCGTTGAAACACCCAGAGGTTCAGGATTCTTACAGATACCTTTGATTGGCATGGGAAACGTTGCCAATGTATTGGCGGCCATTGCAGTTGCATTGCAGTTTCAAATCCCACTTGAAGCGATGCTTGATGTCTTGAAAAAATTTGTGCCGCCAGATCGAAGAGGTTTTGTTACTCATCTCTCTTATGGTGTGACGGTTGTTGATGATTCTTACAATTCGAATCCAACAGCATTAGAGCGGGCTCTTGAGTCAGTTGGGCGAACCGGTGGATACCGACGTCGCATAGCAATATTGGGAGAAATGCTCGAACTGGGTGTTCGTTCTGAATTCTTACATTACTCGTGCGGAAAAAAAGCAGTGGAAGCCGGCTTTAAGTTCATTGTCGCCGTCGGTGGCGAGAATGTTGAGGCTTTGGTTCAGGGAGGTCGAGATGCTGGCCTGAACTCTGATTCCGCAGTGATTTGTACTACTAGCGAAGAGGCGGTCGAAGTCGTCTCTGATTTGGTTCAAAAAAAGGACCTTGTGTTCGTTAAAGGGTCACGGGGGATGCAAACAGATCTTGTAGTGGACCGTCTAAAGGTGGATTGGTCCTGATGCTCTACCACCTGTTGTTTCCGTTGCACACGGAGATTGGCCTACTTAATGTTGTTCAATACATCACTTTTCGTACGGCTGCTGCCAGTTTGACTGCGTTTCTTTTCTCTCTTGTGTTTGGTCCGTTTGTTATCAAGTGGTTACATGCTCTGCAGGTTAAACAGGTAGTGAGGGATGATGGACCAGCTGCGCATTCTGCGAAGGCCGGAACACCCACTATGGGTGGTTTATTACTTCTTGCTGCTGCCCTTATACCGACACTGCTGTGGGCGGATTT
>CAZWKO010000101.1:0-677 GCA_964634925.1 uncultured Vicinamibacteraceae bacterium | reverse complement strand
ACGTAAGACTAGCGATGCTTTCAACCGTCGGTTTCGGTGCGATTGGATTTGTAGACGACTATTTGAAAATCGCACGAGCAACACCTCAAGGTTTGTCGGCTCGTATGAAATTGTTCACCCAAGCTGTTGTCGCGTTTGCTGTCGGTCTCTCGTTGATTGAACTAGCACAAAACAATTTATACAACACAGACATAATTTTTCCATTCTTTAAAGAGTTCACACCGGACATTGGTTGGTTGTATGTGCCGTTTGCAATGCTCGTGCTTGTGACGGCGTCAAATGCAGTCAACCTGACTGATGGCTTAGATGGTCTGGCTATTAGTGTATTTACGGTTGCCGCTGGCGCTTTCACAGCACTGGCATACGTCAGTGGTCACGCGGTTATCGCAGAATTTCTTCTTATTGTTCGGTTTCCTCCAGCTGGGGAGTTGACTATTTTTTGTGGCTCTCTCGTTGGTTCTGGTCTCGGATTTCTTTGGTACAACTCTTATCCGGCCGATGTTTTTATGGGCGATGTCGGTTCGCTTGCATTGGGCGGCGCGCTGGGAACTGTCGCTCTCTTGATAAAGCAAGAGTTACTACTGCCAATTGTGGGCGCAGTGTTTCTTATTGAAATGCTCTCGGTTGTTATTCAGGTCGGGTCATTTAAGTTGACAGGTCGACGAGTGTTCAAGATG
>CAZWKO010000100.1:0-8490 GCA_964634925.1 uncultured Vicinamibacteraceae bacterium | reverse complement strand
CTCGATGAGGATTTTCGGGTCACCGATAGTGACCGAGGCGTGCTAATCTTGAAAGTGATGAAGTTAGGAGAGTCTGCTTGAATACCTCAGTCAGAAGTTTAGCCTTCTGGATGGTGCTGGTCGTTGCTGTTGTCTTGATCTGGAATTTTTCTACTCAGTTCCAGACCGGAGATAATGCGGTTTCGTTCAGCGAATTCGTCCGGATGGTCGATGCTGGTCAGGTCGAAAATGTCACTTTAACCGGAAATGAAGTAACAGGGTCAACCACCTCTGGTGAAACGTTTCGTACCTTTGCACCGCCTCAATATGAAGGCTTGGTGAATAAGCTAGTTGAGCGTGATGTGGCTGTTAGCGCGAAGGAAGCCACTGGCAGTCCGTGGGCAACTTTACTTTACACCTGGGCCCCAATTTTACTTATTCTCGGCTTCTGGATTTTCTTTATGCGGCAGGTCCAGAGTGGTGGAAATAAAGCGCTGTCTTTTGGAAAGAGTCGAGCAAAACTTTCATCCAGTACTCAGAAGAAAGTGACATTTAAGGATGTTGCAGGTGTAGACGAGCCGAAGGACGAGCTCCAAGAAATTATTGAGTTTTTGCGAGAACCACAGAAATTCCAGAAATTGGGAGGTCGGATTCCAAAGGGTGTTCTATTGATGGGGCCCCCTGGAACCGGAAAAACCTTGCTTGCGCGTGCAGTTGCCGGAGAAGCCAACGTGCCATTTTTCTCCATTAGTGGTTCAGATTTTGTGGAGATGTTTGTTGGTGTTGGTGCCTCCCGCGTTCGCGATCTGTTTGAGCAAGGCAAAAAGAATGCTCCATGCATCGTGTTTATCGATGAGATCGATGCAGTTGGGCGACATCGTGGTGCTGGACTTGGTGGCGGTCATGATGAGCGTGAGCAAACATTGAATCAATTGCTGGTCGAGATGGATGGTTTTGAGTCAAATGAGGGTGTCATTTTGGTGGCCGCGACGAATCGTCCCGATGTACTGGATCCGGCGTTGTTGCGGCCAGGTCGTTTTGACCGACGTATTATGGTCAATCGTCCGGATGTGAAAGGTCGAGAAGGCATTCTTGGGGTGCATACGAGAAAGATCCCGCTTTCAGATGATGTGGATGTGCATGTTGTCGCCAGAGGAACGTCAGGATTTTCTGGTGCCGACCTCGCGAATTTGGTCAACGAGGCTGCGCTTAATGCGGCCCGTTACAACCAGAAGCTTGTTCAGATGCAAGACTTCGAGTTTGCAAAAGACAAGGTGTTGATGGGGGCTGAGCGTCGGTCGATGATCATCAATGATGAAGAAAAACAAGTAACTGCGATACACGAAGCAGGGCATGCTTTATTGACTGTTTTATTGCCACACGCAGATCCGATCCACAAAGTCACGATTATTCCACGTGGGATGGCATTGGGTGTGACACAGCAATTACCAGAGGGCGACAAGCATAACTACTCTCGTGATTACTTAAATGACCAGATTGCTATCTTGTTAGGTGGACGACTGGCTGAGGAATTAACGAACGAAGACGTAACGACGGGTGCTGGTAATGACCTTGACCGCGCTACGGACATGGCGAGACGGATGGTTTGTGAGTGGGGTATGAGCGACGCTGTTGGACCGTTAACCTTTGGTAAGAAAGAAGAGCAAGTTTTTCTTGGGCGTGATTTTGCTCAATCGCAAGATTATAGCGAGGGTACTGCAATTCGAATTGACCAAGAAATCAAGCGGATCGTTACAGAAAATTATGATCGGGCTCGTGGCGAACTACAGACACATAAAGATGAACTTGTTCGGATAGCGGAAGAGCTTCTCATCAGAGAGGTTCTCGATGGAGAGCAGGTTAAACGCATTGCAAAGGGTCTTCCCATTGAAGATCCTTTGCCAGATTCGACGACCGATTCTTCTTCACCGACAGGGACTTCGTCGGTCGAGAACGATGAGCAGTCGGCTATTGTGCCACCGGTGCCTTCTCTCGATAAAGCTGTTCCGCAGGAATAGTTCAAATTAGCTCACGCTGATCCACTCGGTCGAGGACTCCCGTAATTATTCGGCGGGCTTATGGTCCCATCATGGCGCTACGGAAAACCTACTCTCTTTCGTTACCGGGAGGAACGACACTTGAGCTCGGTGAATGTACTCGTGTCATGGGGGTTATCAATGTGACGCCAGATTCGTTTGCCGATGGTGGAGATTATTTTGTTCCGCAACGAGCCATCGATAGAGCACTTGAGCTTGAAGATGCTGGTGCAGATATTCTGGATGTTGGGGGCGAGTCTACTCGTCCTGGCGCGTTAACGCTTTCGATTGAAGAGGAATTGCGGCGCGTGGTTCCAGTTATTGAACAGCTTAGCAAACGTGTAGGCATACCAGTGTCAATTGACACTTATAAAGGTTTGGTGGCGGAGGCCGCTATTGATCTCGGCGCGGTCATAGTTAATGACATCTCCGGCCTTGCTTATGATTCACTACTTGCCTCAGTAGTAGCCAAGCGTGGTGTGCCAGTCATACTGATGCATAATCGCGGACGGTCTCAGCAAATGTATCGCGAGGCTTCGTATCAAAATGTTGGCCAAGAAATAGTGGCGGAACTTCTTACTACCATTAACACAGCAGTCGATGCAGGTGTCTCACGTGAGCAGATAGTGGTCGACCCCGGGCTGGGCTTCGCTAAACATGCACGTCACTCAACGGCCGCTTTGGCTGACTTACCCGTCTTAAACTCGCTTGATCGGCCGATTTTGGTTGGGGCATCTCGGAAATCGTTTCTTGAGTCAATGCTTGGAAGTCGTTCGCCTCAAAACCGTGAGTGGGGAACGGCAGGAGCGGTAGCTATTGCAGCATTTCTTGGCGCTCATATCATTAGAGTTCATGATGTCTTGGCACACCACGATGTGGTGCGTGTGGTTGACGCCCTTAGATCAGTTGCCGGTGAGAGATAAACGAATTTGGTGCGAAAGTGTTCGACAGTTTATTAAACGCATTTAGCGGAATTCGGTTTGGATGGCGTGACGCAATCGATATTTTTGCCGTTGCTTTTATTGCGTACGAATTTCTCAAGCTAATACGGCATACGCGGGCTGTACAAATTGGCTTAGGCGCAGTCGTCGTTATTGCGATGTACTACTTGTCCGAAGTGGTCATGCTTAGGACTGTTAATTGGTTCATCGGGAATTTTCTTACCTACGTGGTTTTCGCGGCGATCGTATTGTTTCAGGCTGACCTTCGGCGCGTTTTGTCACGACTGGGTAGAGCGTCGTTGTTTCGGCATTTTAGTCGTAGAGGGACCACCGACGAGATGGTAGAGGAGGTCGTTACAGCGGCAGGGATGCTTGCTGAACGAAGAGTGGGTGCCTTGATTGCTATCGAGCGAGATATTGGACTTCGCACGTATGCTGATAGTGGAATTTATCTCGACGCGCGTGTGACGTACGATCTGCTCGTCAGTGTGTTCCAGTCTGAATCACCTTTGCATGATGGTGCTGTGATCATTCAGGAAGATCGTTTGACTGCTGCATCGTGCTTTCTTCCGCTGACAGTGAATGCGCAAAGTACGCATTTGGGAACGCGACATCGAGCTGCTATAGGTTTGACCGAAGAATCAGACGCCGTGGCACTTATAGTTTCTGAGGAGACAGGCATGGTGTCATTGGTGCGTGATGGAGAGATCGAGAGTGATCTCGACAGTAAGCAGCTTGCCAAGCGTCTGGGTTCAGCCATGCATACACGCCGTGCTCGACGTCGAAGTTTTTCGCAGAAAGCAGTGTAATGTTCTATCGACTTTTTATTCAGAATCTTGGGCTTAAATTGCTTGCAGCCGCCTTGGCTCTAGGGCTTTGGTTGAGTGTTGCTGGTGAAGCGTTGATCGAGCGGGGGTTTGAGGTTCCGGTTGGATTCGAAAATGTACCAGTGGGTTTACAGGTAGCTGGTGATCCTCCCGATACCGTTCACGTGCGTGTGAGGGGGCCGATGAGTATTGTGAATCGGTTGGCTCTTGGAGATGTTGTTGCAGTGCTTGATCTTGCTGGAGAACGTCCTGGCGAAAGGCGACTGTTTGATATGTTTGCTGACCGCGTTCGCACACCATTCGGCGTGGAGGTCATTCAGGTAACCCCTTCAACGATAACTGCTGCACTTGAGAGAGCAGGCGAACCGCGCACAGTTCGTGTAGTTCCAGACATCGAAGGGCAACCAGCAGAAGGTTTTGCTGTGGGCCGTATTTCGACGGTACCGGAGTCCGTAGAGATTATTGGTCCTACCAGCCTGCTGAATAGTGTGGTGGAGGCGATTACTGAACCGGTGTCAATCGAAGGTTCGAGCGAACGCGTGCAATCGTTGGTTACTATCGGTGTGTCTGACCGGGTATTGCGGCTTCAGACGCCTAGTTCAGCTGAAGTTACTGTTGAAATCGTTCCGGCGCCGGTGGAACTAAATCTACAGAGTTTAACGGTGTCAGGTAGAAGTCTCGAACTAGGTCTCCGCGTGTCCTTCGATCCTGATAATGTCGCAGTAGGTGTGCGTGGTTCGGAGGGGGCACTCGAGAATATGAGCGAGAGTGAGGTTGAGGCGTTCATCGATCTTGCCGGCTTTTCCGCTGGCCGTTACAATCTTCCGGTTACGGTTGCGTCGAGTGCCGATATAGGAATTACGCATATCGACCCGCCAAATGTAGTTGTTATATTGCGATAAGCTTAGATTGTCCCACCCGCGTTATCAGAATATTTAAGGTATAAATTGCCGTCGATGTTCGGAACTGATGGTGTTCGTGGCACGCCAGGTAATGAACCCCTCGACGCCGACACAGTCGTGCGTTTAGGTGCTGCTTTGGCGGCGGAGTTGGGCAATTCTCCACGTGTCATCTGTGGCCGCGATACGCGAGACTCAGGGTTATGGCTTGAGCAGCACTTTGCTGCTGGAGTCTGTAGCAAAGGAGGAACGGTCGTTAGCGCCGGGATTATCCCAACTCCTGGTGTGTCGGTGATTGTTTCGAGTCAGGCTTTTGACGCTGGTGTTGTGATTTCAGCTTCTCACAACCCTCATCCGGACAATGGCATCAAGTTGTTACAGGCTAACGGTGAAAAAAGTTCTCGAGACTTTGAAAAACGTATTGAGGCCCGTGTTAGACGGAGCGACAATACAATTCACGAATTGGCGAAAAAGGCGGTCAAGACAGTCGATTTTAGCGATTTGTACAGCGAACATTTGATTCATATAGTTGGCGAGACAGATTTGTCAGGCATGTCGATTGCTGTTGATTGTGGCCATGGAGCGACATCGAAAATCGCACCTGATGTCATGAATAAACTAGGTGTGTCGTGCGTAACACTTCACGCCGAACCGAATGGGCGCAATATTAATCAAGCAAGTGGTTCTACACATCCTGAGGTTCTTCAGCGGGCGGTAGTTGATGGGGGCTGCCAACTCGGTTTCGGATTTGACGGCGACGGTGACCGTGTCATCCTTGTTGACAGCAAAGGTGAAATTGTTGACGGTGATGGAGTGTTGTTTATGGCAGCACGCTATCTACAGGCGTCGAGTCGCCTCCGCACCAACGGTATTGTTGCGACTGTGATGAGTAATTTTGGTCTTGAAGTTGCGTTAGCGGAGTCTGGTATTCAAGTCCATCGATGTCAGGTTGGCGATTGGCACGTGAGGGAGGAGATGCAGAAAAGGGCCGTTTGTTTGGGCGGTGAGCAGTCCGGCCACATTATTTTTTCTGACTTTTTGCCAACAGGGGACGGCTTGGCCACGGCTTTGCTCGTGTTATGTATGGTGGCTCAAAGTGGCCGAGAACTTCACGAACTTTTGTTTGATTTATCCATTTTTCCCCAGACACTTCTTAACGTTCCGGTCAAGAAGAAACGGGATCTTGCAAATGTTCCAGAATTTATGAGCGCTGTTCATAAGGCAGAACAGCAACTAGCTGGACATGGTCGTGTACTAGTCCGTTATTCTGGAACGGAATCACTATTACGTATCATGGTGGAAGGGCCAGAGCAGGATACGGTCGACCGGCTGGCTGCAGAAATTGGAGTCTGTGCTCAAGAACAATTGCTGTAGGTTAAGACAGCATCACGTTCATGCGATATCGATAATATGCGACTTGGCGTAAATATTGATCACGTAGCGACTGTTCGACAGGCTAGACAAGTTCGCGAACCAGAGCCAGTGACGGCAGCGTTATTGGCTGAACTTGCTGGTGCTGATGGGATCACCGTTCATTTGCGTGGTGATCGTCGACACATCCAGGAGCGCGACCTCGATCTACTTAAAGAAGTCTTATCTGTAAAGCTCAACATAGAGATGGCGGCTACACGCGAGATGGTTACGATTGCGCGGCGCGTGAAGCCGGCGCAGGTGACCTTGGTGCCGGAGCACCCAAATGAACTCACAACGACTGGCGGGCTCGACGTGATCCGCCATGCAGGGCCGTTAGAAAAAACGGCCACTCGGCTTCGTGAGGTAGGTATTCAAGTCAGCTTGTTCATCGACGCGGATCTTAAGCAAGTTCGTAAAGCACGTGCTATTGGGGTCGAAGCGATTGAAATCAATACAGGACCGTATGCTGATTCAAATGAAGAGGACCAGCAAAAACACTTGGCGACAATTGTTTCGTCCGCACGACTTGCGAAACGACTACATCTTGAAGTGTTGGCAGGACATGGCTTGACGTACACGAATATTGCTCCGATAGCATCGATTGAAGAGATTGTTGAAGTGAATATAGGGCACAGTGTTGTGGCGAGAGCAGTGTTGGTTGGGATGGAACAAGCTTGTCGAGAGATGCGT
Source organism: uncultured Vicinamibacteraceae bacterium (assembly GCA_964634925.1). Classification (GTDB taxonomy): domain Bacteria; phylum Acidobacteriota; class Vicinamibacteria; order Vicinamibacterales; family UBA8438; genus DTWD01. The sequence continues at coordinate 1,705 of CAZWKO010000100.1, read as the reverse complement.
CGTCTGCTCAGTTAGAATTTGCCCGTCGTGCACACAATCTCGGCAATTAAAGTCCGCGAGATGTATCATCGATATTCATGCTGCTGGGATGGCTAATACGGTTTTTACTCGCGGTGCTAGTCATTCGTGTGGTCTGGTACTTTGTGTCTGGTCTTGTCAAAGGTGTGCGGGGACAGTCGCCACGATCGACGGAGGACAGTGTGGCTCTTGTTAAAGATCCTGTTTGTGGGACATACATTAGGCGCGTCGATGCGTTGAGTGCACGTGCGGGGGAAGAAACTCACTACTTCTGTTCCGAACAGTGCCAGCAGGCGTTTATGAAGACGGCGTGAGATGAGCACTGAAGAATTAAAACGGTCTGAGGTGGTTGAGGTTGGTAGGCGATTGCACGAACGAGCTTATGTTGCCTCCAATGACGGTAATATCAGCGTCCGGCTAGACGACGAACGCCTCTTAACGACCCCAAAAGGAGTCTCAAAGGGGTTTATGACCCCGGATATGCTTGTTGTTACGGATCTTGAAGGTCAGAAACTCACTGGAGAACGGGATCCTTCTTCTGAACTGCCCATGCATCTTGCGGTGTATGAACGGCGCCCTGATGTCACTGCAGTTGTTCATGCACATCCACCGGTTGCAACTGGATTTGCCGTTGCAGGAATTCCGCTTGATCGTGCGGTCCTTGCCGAAGTCATTACGACGTTGGGGAGTATCCCGATTGCTGATTACGGCACCCCGTCAACCCATGAATTAGCAGATGCTGTTGGAAAATACATCAAGATTCATGATGGGCTACTGTTGGCAAACCATGGCGCCATAACGGTATCTGACAGTTTGATGGGTGCTTATTACAAGATGGAAACCGTCGAACATTTTGCACGCATTAGTGTCGTGGCACGGTTGCTAGGAAGGGAACGATTGCTTTCGCGGGAAGAAGTAAATCGTTTGCAGGATTTGAGGGATATGTACGGTATTTCAGCGCCTGCACCAATTTGTCCGGATGGCATCATTACTGAGAATGATGAGACGTGTCAGGTGCTCGATTCACCGGTAGCACCTGGGAAGCAGGTTGTTGATGACGTACCAGATAAATCACGTTCCAGTGAAATACCAGTGGGCGGCGACGGTGAAATTCGTTTAACATACCGCGAACTTGCGGCCTTGATTGAAGACGCCGTCAACCATTTACGATAGAAACGCGCGGAGGGACAGTATGGGTGAAGCGTTGGGAATGGTCGAGACCAAAGGACTTGTTGCAATGATTGAGGCGGCAGACGCAATGGTTAAGGCGGCAAAGGTAACCCTTGTCGGTTGGGAGAAAATAGGAGCGGGCTATGTCACCGCTATCGTTCGCGGTGACGTTGCCGCGGTGAAAGCTGCGACCGATGCTGGAGCAGCTGCCGCACGACGGGTTGGGGAACTTGTTTCCGTTCACGTTATCCCACGTCCTCACTCCAATCTTGAGGATGCATTGCCGATCGGTAAGTCTGGCAAATAGGCAGTGATTCTTGCCAAGGTCGTTGGAACCGTAGTTGCTACGCGTAAGGACGAGCGCCTGGTTAGCCAGAAGCTCCTTTTAGCGCAACCGCTTGACGCAAAGGAAGAACCACATGGCAGCCATTTGGTCGCGGTTGATACTGTGGATGCTGGCGTAGGGGAAACGGTACTGATTGTAAGTGGTAGTTCAGCAAGAATGGCCGCAGATCTT
>CAZWKO010000099.1:0-8628 GCA_964634925.1 uncultured Vicinamibacteraceae bacterium | reverse complement strand
AAGGCGTTTCTGACGGAGGAGGAAGCTGCGAGTATCGAGCAGGCCAATCTCAATCGGAATGCAGACTTGCTGACGCGAGCGTCGGAACGAACGTCTGCGAGTAATCAGGTTGACCGTCGAGCGGATGGGTCGCCAGGGTTTTACAATAATTTCTGGCTGGACCGTGGTACGACCGCGGTAGGGACTCGACGGACGTCACTTATTGTGGACCCACCGAATGGACGACTCCCGGAATTAACGCCGGAGGCGCGGCGACTCGCAGATTCGGCCGAGGCCGCACGGATTGCGGATGTCCGTCGCGGTAGGAGGCCGGCACAGTCGTATACCGACCTGGATGCGGGCGATCGCTGCATCCAGCATGCAAAGGCGGGGCCTCCGATTAGTGTCGGTGGCTACAACAACAACGTCCAGATCTTTCAAATTCCTGGATTTGTTGCGTTACTGAATGAACAGAATCACGATGTACGCATTATTCCGCTTGACGGACGATCGCATGTCGATCCACGTATCACGCAATGGATGGGCGATTCGCGTGGGCGATGGGAAGGCAACACGTTGGTCGTCGAAACGCTGCACTTTAACGGCAAGCATGATCAGATTGCGCGGCCGCTGCTCTCAAGCGGTGAGCATCTGACGCTGGTGGAGCGGTTTACACGGACGGACGAGGTGACTCTGCTGTACGAGTTCACGGTACGCGACCCCACGATCTGGGTTACACCGTGGTCGGTCGAACATCCGATGAAGCAGAACCCAGATTTGATCTACGAATTTGCCTGTCACGAAGGGAACTACGGCATGTACAACATCATGGCTGGTTCCCGACAGGAGGAACGTGAGGCCGAAGCGGCGTCAAATCGCTAAACCAAAACTAGTTCTGCGTAGTCGCTTAGTTTGACGGTCCCAAGTCGTGACGATCGAGAAAACGATAGATCGCTTCATAGATCGCAATCGTTTCATTTGTATTGAACCCGCCATGTCCTCCACCGGGCACCGTGTGCAGTGCATTCGGGATGCCTGCGCCGTCGAGTGCCGTGTGCAATCGGGTCGCGTGCGAATGCGGAACGATAGCGTCCGCATCGCCGTGAATGGTCAGAATCGGGGGTGTCTCGGCACTGACGTGGCTCAGTGGTGAGACGAGCCGCGCGATATCTCGACGATTGATCAGGTTTCCCATCCATTCGACCGCGTAGCCCTTGGTGTTCTTCCCACGGGTGAGGTCCTGCACGTCGGTAATGCCGTACCAGTTGATCACGGCCGCGACTGGTACGGATGGCGTTCCCGTTGGACCGCTGAAGTTACGCTGTGCGCATTGATTATTGAGACCGGCAGATGCCGGAATAAGCGCGGTGGTTAGGGCGAGGTGTCCTCCGGCAGAGTTTCCGGTCGTGACAATCTTTGAGAGATCGAAGTTGTACTGGTCGGCGTTTTGTGCAATCCATTGCAGGGCGCAGAGGCAGTCTTCGACCGCCGCTGGTGCGCGGCTGACCTGGACGAGTCGATAGGACACGTTGACGACGGCCCACCCCATTTCCAGATAGGGGAGAAGTCGTAGCGATTGGCCTTCCTTGGTACCCGCGACCCAGCCGCCCCCATGAATCATGAGGAGCACGGGCGTAGGTCCAGATGCATTCGTCGGGAGATATAAATCAAGCGTATTTTCGTGATTATTGGCTTCGTGGTACACCACGTTGGGTACGATGCGGTATTGGCCGGCGATATCCGCGAGGAAGGCTTGCGTGTCAGAGAGCTGTGCGTCTGCATGCGGGGGGAGGACAAATGACGCAGTGATGAGCACTAAGAATGCGGAGATGACGTGTCGTCGAATGGTAAACATATGTAATTTCCCCTCTGCCAACTGGTTGTGCCTGTTTCGTGGTCTATGCAGGGCAGCGTATCACGCGTGTGTTGGCTTGACTATTGTGTGTAATCAATAAACACGATGTTTGGCGGTGGCGGCCCCTCTGACGGCATGATGCCATGAATATCTTCGAAGAATGTCGCGACGAACCAACGTTCAAACGGATGGTCTGATTGCTGCATCTTGCCAAGCACATGGTCCGGGTCGTCACCTTCGATACAGACAACCGCGAAGTCACCCTGAGGGGTTTGCTGCAAACTCGCCACATGCCGGGTGATGCCGAAACGGCGGTTGAAGTCTTCAAAGTCGTTCTTTCGATCGCCGTTTAGTGAGGCGGCGGCCTCTTTCCAGGCGTCGGTTTTGTCCGGAAGAATAGGTACCGCAAATGTCGTGACGGCCATCGAGGTCTCCTTTGCTATGTGACCGGCCTGTGCGAGCGAGGGTAAACCTCTCTTGTCCTCGTGGGCCGGTGCAGTGAAGGATTCTATACTGTGCAGGTGCGAGACGAAGAACAACCCATATTCCTACGTATAAGGAGGAAACTGATGCAGTTTGTCTGTAATTGGCAGATTGATTCCCAAGAATTTGAGACAGTCATGCAGGCGTTTACGAGTTCCGATCCAGCGTCTGAATTTCCAGAGAACGTGACGTTGGTCGGTCGCTGGCATTGCGGTGCGAGCCGCAGCGGTGTTGCCGTTATTGAATCGGATAGTGCGATGGATGTCATGCGCTGGGCAATGAAGTGGAATCATTTGATTGACATGACGATTGAACCTTGCGTAGAAGATGCAGGGGCAGGGAAGTTATGTGGGGAGGTGCTTGCCTCGCGACAACAAACGTAAGGCGCGCTGATAGCTGTGATGACCACTTCTACGGGGGAAGTGGTTGTCACAGCGGTGTGTTACGGGGTTAGCACCTCCAGATATTTGAGGGCGCCACCAGTATTAAAAAGTACTACGGAATCATTCGGATGAATCGTGCCATCTTTTAGAAGCGTTTTAAGGGCTACTAAGGTGGCGCCGCCCTCAGGCGCTGCACTAACACCTTCTGTTGAACCGATCTCTTGCATGGCGGTGATCATGTCTGCGTCACTCACCGCGAGTGCGGTTCCACCACTTTCTCGAATCGCGCGAAGGATTAGGAAGTCTCCGATGGCTTGTGGGACGCGCAAACCGTCTGCGGTCGTACGAGCATTTACCCAGGCTGTGGCACGGTCGGATCCGGATTCAAAGGCCTGTACGATCGGTGCGCAGCCGTCAGCTTGTACACTTACCATGCGCGGTCGGCGATCAGTCGTCGCCATCCACCCAAGCGATTCAAGTTCAGCGCAGGCTTTCCACATGCCAACGATTCCAGTACCGCCACCGGTGGGGTAGATCATCCAGTCGGGCCAGTGCCAGTCGAGCTGTTCGGCAATTTCGTAGGCCATGGTCTTTTTGCCCTCGACTCGATAGGGTTCCTTAAGGGTGGAGACGTCGTACCAGCCGTGTTTGTCACTGAGTTCTTTCGCGATGCGCCCGGCATCGCTGATGAGCCCATCGATCAGCGTAATGTCGGCGCCATAGAGCGTGCACTCGTCAATAAACGGTTGTTTGACGTCCTTTGGCATATAGACCTTGGCGGCGATGTTTGCGGATGCGGCATACGCTGCGAGGGCATTGGCCGCGTTGCCGGCCGACGGGGCGGAGAGCGTGGCAACGCCAAGGCGGTGGGCAACCGTCACGGCCGCCGAGAGTCCACGGGCTTTGAATGAATTTGTCGGGTTGTGTGACTCATCTTTGATGAACAGTCGATCGACGCCAACAGACTGGCCAAGCCGTTTCGCATGGACAAGAGGTGTCCAGCCCTCACCGAGGCTGACCGGGCCATCGGCCGGCGTTTGTGGAAGCATTTCTCGATACCGCCACATCGTGGGGCTGCGGTGTGCGAGTTCGCGTTGCACGCCAGCGGGATCGAGTGCACTGAAGTCGTAGCGAGCTAATAGTGGGGCACCACAGCGACACAAATGGTGGGGACCGTTCGGATCGAGATTCGGCGCGCCGCACGGCACAGCGCATTCAAGATGAGTCAGTGATGACACGGGAGAATTGCAGGTCTAGTGCGTTAAAAGTTCTTCATCCTTTGACTTTTGCAAATCATCAATTGTCTTGACGTGTGCGTCCGTCAATTTCTGGATGCCATCAAGGGCACGCCGTTCATCGTCTTCAGAGAGTTCGTGATTCTTGAGGAGAGCCTTCAGGCCGTCGTTCGCATCTCGGCGTATTTGGCGGACGCTGTTCCGGCCTTCTTCGGCGAGTTTGTGTACGAGCCGAGACATTTCTTTTCGGCGTTCGTCGGTCAACGGCGGCACGGGAATACGTATAACCTTGCCGTCATTGCTCGGATTAAGACCGAGATTTGCATTGCGAATGGCGGCTTCGATGCCAGAAATTTGTGAGGGATCGAACGGCGCAGCGACTATTAAGGTTGATTCAGGAACAGAGAGACTTGCGACTTGGTTTAGTGGCATTTCCGCGCCGTAGGCCTCGACATGGATGGTGTCCAGAATCGTAATAGAGGCTCGTCCGGTTCGTACGCCGCTAAGCTCACGACGGACATGTTCGACAGCGCCGTCCATGCGACGAACGGCATCTTTATGTGCAGACTCTGGATCAGTAATGGTTGTCATCGTGTCCTCCGACGTATTCTGTCCGTCAAGCGGTCACAAGGGAACCGATTGGTTGTCCAAGGACAGCTCGGCGAATATTCCCTGGTCTTGTCAAATTAAACACCACAATAGGCATACGATTATCCATACATAGCGATACCGCTGTGGCATCCATGACCTTTAATCCACGCTCAATGACTTGTAGATGAGTCAATTGTTCTAGTCGTGTAGCGTCGGGATCGGTCATGGGGTCTGAGGTAAAGACCCCGTCGACCTTCGTGCCTTTAAGGATAACGTCCGCTCGAATTTCGTTCGCCCGAAGTGCGGCTGCGGTATCTGTAGTGAAATACGGATTGCCAGTGCCGGCGGCAAAGACGACGACACGGCCTTTTTCGAGGTGACGGACAGCGCGCCGGCGCACGTAGGGTTCAGCGACCTCGCGCATCTCTATAGCGGTGACCACACGCGTTTCGGCGCCGTGTCGTTCGAGTGCGTCAGATAACGCGAGGGCATTCATTACTGTTGCGAGCATTCCCATGTAGTCCGCCGTCGCTCGGTCCATTCCGGCGGCGCTTGCGGCGAGCCCACGAAAAATGTTTCCGCCGCCGATGACGATGGCGATTTGAATGCCTTCCTTTTGTACAGTGGCTATCTCATCTGCAAGTTGGTTGGCGACCTCGGGATCAATTCCGTAGTCATGTTCGCCGACGAGTGATTCTCCTGAGACTTTGAGCAAAACGCGACGATAGGCAGGCGTTGTCATGTGACTCGATCGTACGAGAGGCGATGCGTGGATCCGTCGGTGGAGATTATAGATCAGTCAGTCGACTCGCCGACTTTGAATCGTGCGAAGCGGGCGATCGTTATATTTTCACCGAGCTTGGCAACCGCGGCTGTAACCATTGATCCAATCGTGGTTTTTGGATCTCGAATCGAAGGCTGATCCAGCAGGACGACTTGTTCGTAGTAACTGTTGACCTTTCCTTCGACAATCTTTTCGATGACTTGCGGAGGCTTATCCGAATCCTCGAATTGCTTCCGGTAGATCGTCTTTTCGTTTTCGAGGTCGTCAGACGGCACTTCTTCGCGACGGACACATGCCGGATTAGCGGCCGCGATGTGCATCGCAATCTCTTTGACGAGTGCTTGGAAGTCGTCGGTGCGGGCGACGAAGTCCGATTCGCAATTGACTTCTACAATAACGGCGACTTGGCCGCCTTGGTGAATGTAGTGACCGATGACGCCTTGCAATGTGCTGCGCCCAGCGCGTTTTTCTGCCTTGGCTTGTCCTTTAGTACGGAGCACGGTTACGGCCTGGTCGAGGTCGCCGTTGGTTTCAGCAAGAGCGGCTTTGCATTCCATAAAACCGGCTCCAGTTTTGTCGCGTAACGCTTTTACTTGGCTTGCACTGATTTCCATGTTGCTCTCTTCACTGTTCAGAAAGGTGTCGGATGAAATCCGACGGGTTATCGAACAAAACCTTTACCACGGCCAAATTAGGCTGGTGTTGCGGATGAAGGCGTTGGCGCTGTCTCAGTGGCTGCTGCTGGTTCGCCTTCACTGTTGGTCTCATCAGCATTAGCTGCTTCCCTGAGACCTCGGCCTGTCAGCACGGCATCAGCCATTCTGCTGACAAATAAACGTATCGAGCGCAAGGCATCATCATTTCCTGGGATGACGTAATCGATGTCATCGGGGTCGCAATTAGTGTCAACAAGCCCTATCACCGGAATTTTCAATTTCCGTGCCTCATCGACTGCGATTTTCTCACGTCGGGTATCCACCACGAAGACTGCATCTGGAAGTTTACCCATATGACGAATACCATCGAGGTTGCGGTGTAGCTTTCGCTTTTCTTTTTCGAGACGTGCAACTTCTTTTTTGGAAAGCGTGTCATACCGGCCGTCTTCCGCCATCGCTTCGATATCACGAAGTCGTCCGATACTCCGTTGAATTGTCGAAAAGTTGGTTAGCAGTCCACCGAGCCAGCGTTGATTAACGAAATACATGCCACAGCGTTGGGCCTCTTCGAGGACGAGGTCTTGAGCCTGTCGTTTAGTTCCGACGAAGAGGATAGTTCGGTTGTCGGCTGCGAGCCGCGTGACAAAGTCTTCGGCTGTTCGTGTGAGTCTCTCGGTCTTTCCGAGATCAATTATGTAGATGCCGTTTCGTTCGCCAAAAATATAGGGTCGCATTTTCGGGTTCCAGCGCTTCGTCTGGTGGCCGAAATGCACGCCGGCATCCAATAGGTCCTGCAACGTCAACGGCGTCAAGCTACCTCCATCTACCTACCGCTTACTGAACTGGAAGCGTTTTCGTGCTCCAGCGAGTCCATACTTCTTACGTTCTTTACCACGCGGGTCCCGGGTGAGCATGCCGGCTGATTTCAGAGTGGCTCGCAAATCCGGGTCGGCTTGCACAAGTGCTCGGGCTATCCCAAGTCGAAGGGCTCCGGCCTGTCCAGAAACCCCACCGCCAGACGTTGTCGCATAGATATCAAACTTATCTAGAGACTCTGTAACGACGAGTGGCTCGGTAATTCTGATACGCAATGAAGCCGTGGGGAATCGTTTTTCTAAATCACGTTCATCGATGTTGAATTTCCCAGTTCCTGGTCGTAGAAAGACACGAGCGGTCGATGTCTTTCGTCGTCCAGTGCCATAGTTTTGCGCGTCCATAAAATTCAGGCGACCTCGTAGGCAGTGGGTTTTTGCGCAGTGTGGGGGTGGTCCGCACCTGCATAGACCTTCAATTTCCGGTACATTGCGTTTCCAAGCTTTGTTTTTGGCAGCATACCGCGAATGGCTGCCTCAATAATGCGTTCGGGATGCTCTTTCCTGACCTTGGACGCAGGTTCTTCACGAAGGCCGCCTGGATATCCGCTGTGGCGCCGGTAGAGTTTTTGGTCTTCTTTGCGACCAGTCATTCGAACTCGAGCAGCATTTATGACGACGACATGGTCACCCGTGTCTATAAATGGAGCATAGCCGGGGCGGTGCTTTCCTTGAAGGAGTCTGGCAGCGACTGTCGCTAGACGCCCCAAGACCTGTGCTTCGGCGTCGATCACGTGCCATTGGCGCGTGATGTCTTGTTGGCGAGGGACGTAGGTTGACACAGGCGTTCTAGTGACTCATTTCGGATACAAAAAGACTGTGCGACCCAACCAGTCCGATCGCGCAAACCCAAATCCTACAGAGCATTAGGCCAGGGTGTCAAGAAAACCGTCGTTCCGGATCGATTGCATTGCGGTGGAAGTAAGAGCGGACATATGAATGTTTTTCGCTGATCGACCGAAAATGTAGCTGTGGCTGGGCAAGGAGGCCTGGCTTGGAGGAGGGTGGTTCTGCTCAGGTCTTTCATTGCTCTCGATCAAGATTGAGGGATGGAGCGGTGCTATTTAACCGGCAGAACCCGTAGGGTATTCGGTGTGACGGAGTCGAATGAGGCGCGCGGACGCAAAAAGGGGTCACTAGTTGAGACAGAGGCTAGGGTTGGCCGTGAAGATGGTCCGCGGAAGGATGGACCAGGCACCCAACAATCAACGGGTGTAGATGGGTGTTATAGCGGTGTTGACGTTGCTGACGGAGGGGATAAATGTGACGATTTTCCATTGGATGAGGATCCACGCGTTGTCATTGGGCTTAATCGAGTGATTGGGGCAGTGGTTAAGGCTCACCGTAATAGCAAGCTTGTCACGGACGATGACTAAAAAAGGTGCCGGTGAAGGAAATGGCACGACGCAGTTCGATTTCAGAGTTTCGCGCCTGAAAGAGGCAGCGCGAGAAAAAGATGTCGACGCGGTTGTTGTGACGGATTTATCAAACCTTTTGTACTTAACAAACCTTCGGGCGAGTGCCGGCGTGCTAGTTGTTGGCGTCAATGACGACAGGCTGGCGTTGTTGTTGGACTTTCGATACCAAACAGCGGCTGCAGAGTTGATTCGTAAACGCCACGCGCCTACTGGAATAGAGATCGTTCCAGTCACGGGTAGCTACGAGGAGGCTCTTGTAGTGGTATTGAGTCAAAAATCTGTGACACGGGTCGGACTTGAATCCGACCACATGACAGTAAGGCAGTGGCGATGGCTTGATAACCACACGGACGCAACGTTGGTGCCACTCGT
>CAZWKO010000098.1:3617-8676 GCA_964634925.1 uncultured Vicinamibacteraceae bacterium | reverse complement strand
TGCACGGCTTACGGGCGATGGGTCTCGTGACCCGTTATTGTTGATGGCTCACACCGATGTTGTGAGTGTAGATCCTGAAAAATGGGTGCACCCACCATTTAGCGCCACGCGTGAAGGTGGCCACATATACGGTCGTGGTACGCTCGATGACAAAGATAGCGTCGCGACGGCATTAACTGTGATGCTGCTCCTGAAGCGATTGGAGATTCCCTTAAATCGAGATGTGATTTTCTTGGCTGAGGCCGGGGAAGAAATCAATACGAGCGTTGGCATTGAGTTTATGGTCGACGAGCACTATGACGAAATTGAGGCGGAGTATTGCATCGCTGAAGCTGGTGGTGTTCAGCGCCGGGATGGCGAGGTTCGGTTCGCGTCAGTCGAAACGCTGGAGAAAATCCCCCGTGCCGTGCAGTTAACGGCGAGTGGCCCAGCGGGACACGGGTCGGTGCCGCGTTTAACAAATCCGGTCGTGCGCTTGGCGGCTGCAGTGACTGCGGTCGCAGACTGGCAGCCTCCTGTTCGTACCAACGAAACGACCACAGTCTATTTTGAAAGATTGGCACGTTTGTCTTCGCCGGAAGACGCCGCTCGTTACCGGGCCGCAATCGGAACTGATGCCGAGGCAGCTTTACGAGCTGCCGAATATTTATTGGAATACGAACCGAGGCATTCGTCGATGCTGCGCACGTCCATATCCCCCACGATAATTGAGGGTGGATATCAGGTAAACGTTATTCCTGGTGAAGCAGTAGCGACCCTTGACGTTCGGATGTTGCCCGATGAAGATCCTGCGGTATTGCTTGAGACCCTTCGCAATGAGATCAACGATCCAACTGTTACGGTGTCCTTTATCCCTCGAGATACTCGGCCGGTTGCTGACAACGGACCACTGGACTCTCAACCGTTTGAAATTATCCAGTCGATGCTTGCAAAACACTATGAGGCGACAACTTTGCCGACGATGAGTACTGGTGCGACTGACATGGCGTACCTACGGGCTAAGGGCATGCGGTGTTATGGAGTTGGCCCGGCGACGGATATTGAGGATGTTGCGCTTGGTTTTGCGGCACACAGCGATCAGGAACGGATTCTTGAAAATGAGTTGTATCGGTTTTTACGCTTTTACTGGGATGTCGTTGTCGAGATTGCTGGTGCGAGATAGATGTGGTTGTAAGGAGGAAGTCTGAGGTGACGAACGAATCTCCCAAGAGTGCCTACGAGCTAGCGATGGAAAAGCTGAAGGCGCAGGATGAAGAGAGCGGGGCGACGTCTGCTGAATTGAGCCCTGAACAGATTGAAGGTATTTCTGCTGCACGCCAGGACTACGAAGCCAAACTTGCGGAGTGCAAGATTTTGCATCGGTCACAGATGGCATCGACGTTTGACCCGGCTGCGCGCGAGGAACTAGAAGCTCGCTATCGTCGTGATCTGTCTCACTTTGAGGCGGACCGGGACAAGAAAATAGACAAAATCCGTCAAGGTAATGGCGCGTCCTAGGCCGGTATGAGGGATAGCTCTCGAGGTCGCGTCAGCTACCAGGAGTCCAAATTTGAGATTTTGGCCCTCCGGCCATTGTCAGCATCAACGCATTCAGTCGTGTTACAAACGCTGCGGGGTCTGTGAGGTGCCCACCTTCGGCAAGCATGGCCTGGTCAAAAAGAATATGGCTCCAGTCGGAGAATCGAGAATCATCGGTTTCGTCCTTTAGTCGGGCCACGATTGGATGGTCAGCATTAATCTCAAGCACAAGTGCGACATCTGGAACTGCTTGGCCGGCGGCGCGCAGTACCCTTTCGAGGTTAGCGCTCATGCCATCTTGCTCGGTAACAAGACAGGCTGGTGATTCTGTCAGTCGATCCGTGAGGCGCACTTCTTTGGCCTTGTCGCCGAGTGCTTGTTGAATACGCTCTAGAATAGGTTTAAAGGCATCCGCCGTTTTCTTTTTTGCCTCAACTTCTGCAGCTTCGTTTTCAGAGGTCAGTTCGCCAAGGTCAAGGTTGCCCTTGGTAACGGACTGCAAGGTTTTACCATCGAATTCGTTCAGATGAGCGACTAACCATTCGTCGACACGGTCATGTAGCAGCAAAACCTCGACGTTTTTCTTCCGAAATATTTCGAGATGAGGGCTGTGCTGTGCAGCCGAGAAGCTATCAGCGGTGATGTAATAAATAGAGTCTTGACCATCTTTCATGCGCTCCACATACTCAGCGAGTGACACTGCTTGGTTGTCGCTATCGTTGTGTGTCGTGGCGAAGCGAAGAAGGCCACCGATACGCTCTTTATTAGTGAAGTCCTCGCCGACGCCTTCTTTGAGCACACGGCCGAATTCTCGCCAGAATGTTTCGTATTGGCTCGGTTCGTTCTTGGCCAGATCTTCAAGCAAGCTAAGTACGCGCTTTACAGAAGCCGTTTTCATGGCTTCAACATCCTGTGAGTGCTGCAAAATTTCCCGTGACACGTTTAAGGGCAGATCATTGGAATCGATAAGGCCTTTGACGAATCGGAGGTAGCCTGGCAGCAACTGCTCTGCGCCGTCCATGATGAATACACGACGAACGTACAGTTTGATGCCATGTCGTTGGTCGCGATCGAATAAGTCGAACGGTGCTTGCTGCGGTATATAAAAAAGTACCGTGTACTCTTGTCGCCCTTCCACCTTGGCGTGTGTATAAGCTAAAGGTTCACTGAAGTCATGCGCGACGTGTTTGTAGAATTCGTGGTATTGCTCTTTTGTAACGTCTGATTTTGCACGGGTCCACAGCGCAGAAGCCTGGTTGACTTTCTCGAGTTCGCTGACTTCAGAGGGGTCAGGGGCATCGTCGCTGTCGCTTGATTTGTCGGAGGGAGGAGCTTCCTTTGGCATGTAAATTGGGATGGTGATGTGGTCCGAATACTTATGTAGGATGGTGCGGATCCGATGGCCAGAAAGTAATTCGTCTTCATCTTTTCGAAGATGCAGTGTGACTTCTGTTCCCCGCAGATCTTTGGAGACAGATTCCAGTGTGTAGTCCCCTTCGCCACTACTCTCCCAGCGGACCGCATCGGTCGACGCAAGACCGGCACGCCGTGTCGTCAGAGTAACTCGGTCTGCGACGATAAACGACGAATAAAACCCAACACCGAACTGGCCGATAAGCTGCGCGTCTTTCGCTTGATCACCGGTGAGTGTTTGGACGAATTCTTTGGTCCCAGATTTTGCAATCGTTCCGATTTGCTCAATAACCTCTTGACGAGACATACCTACGCCGTTGTCCGTTACCGTGATCGAACGAGCCTTCTCATCGACGTGGACGTGGATGGCAAGTTCTGAGTCCTCTTCAAGAAGTTGTGACTCTGTCAGTGCTTCAAAACGAAGTTTGTCACACGCATCGGAAGCATTTGAGACTAACTCCCTGAGAAATATTTCTTTATTCGAATAGAGCGAGTGAATCATCAACTGAAGTAATTGTTTGGCTTCGGTCTGAAAAGCCAGTGTTTCTTTGGTCTGAGAGTCAGTCACGTGTAAGCTCCGAAATAACAAGTTAAAAAAACCGCCCGGGAAGATAGCACAGATTTTGTTTCAGGCGTGCTATGCTGCGGCTAACTACCGGTTAACGCAAGTAACGTGGGAGGAAATAATGCGCCGAATGATACGAAATACGGCGACGAGCCTTGTAGTTGCCGCGTTCATTTCTGTTCCTACTGCAGCTCAAGACCTCCCACGGACGGCCTCAGGTCACCCGGACCTACAGGGCGTCTGGGATTTTCGCACGATTACACCAATGGAGCGGCCTGAAGAATTGGCGGACAAGCCGTTCTTGACGGCAGAAGAAGCTGCTGAGGTGGAGAACATCCGGGCACTTCAGGATGCAGGTCGTGACGATGAAGTGCCTGCGGACATTGTTGGTAACTACAATACTTTCTGGTTCGACCGCGGTGACTCGGTGATTGGGACAATGAGGACCTCTCTTGTTGTCGACCCGCCAAATGGCCGCATCCCTGCGCTCACGATTTCAGCCGAGCGCGCACGTACGGCGATGGCGGAAGCTCGCAGTGATACGGGACCTCACGAACCGACTCCCGGTGGATGGGTCGACGATCTTGGCCCGAATGGATTACAAGTGCGATGTGTCACCGGTTTTAATTCAGGGCCGCCCATGACGCCAGGCGGATACAACAATAACGTTCAAATCTTTCAGACAGCTGATACGGTTGTGCTCTACAACGAAATGAACCACAACCCCCGGGTCGTACCCCTTGACGGACGTCCGCATACCAAGCTTCCGCAGTGGACTGGTGAATCGCGTGGATATTGGGACGAAGATACCCTTGTCGTAGAGACCAAGAATTTTCTTCGAGAGACCAGTTTTATGCGTGGTGGTGCAAGTGACGCATTACAGTTGACCGAACGCTTTACGCGAGTATCACGAGAGATCTTGATGTATTCGGTAACGGTCAATGATCCACTTACATGGACTCATCCCTGGTCATATGAAGTGCCGATGCTTTTGAATCCTGAACCCATTTATGAGTACGCGTGTCACGAAGGAAATTATTCGATGGCAGTCATACTGGCTGGCGCGCGAGAAAAAGAAGCTGCTGAGGCAGCGCGTTAACGTATTAAGGAGTGAGCGATGAATAGCAGCGTCAAAATTCCCGGCGTCGTCTTCGTTCTCGTGTTGGTTAGTGTGATGGTGTTCTCAGGTGTTGTGCATGCACAGGACGTAACTTTTACCAAGGATGTCTTGCCAATTTTTCAAGAGTCATGCCAAACCTGTCATCGTGACGGTGCGATCGCGCCCATGTCACTAATGACCTACGAAGAAACGCGTCCATGGGCTCGTGCGATTAAGGATAAAGTGGCCACGCGGTCAATGCCGCCCTGGTATATAGATAAGAACATTGGTGTACAGGGCTTTAAGTATGACCGGTCACTGAGTGACGATCAGATCGCCGCCATCGTGACGTGGGTTGATGCCGGTGCGCCGCGCGGGAATCCAGCTGATGCCCCGGCACCGCGAACGTTTGCCGAACGTGACATTTGGCACATCGGTGAGCCCGATTGGGTTGTCCCTATTCC
>CAZWKO010000098.1:0-3607 GCA_964634925.1 uncultured Vicinamibacteraceae bacterium | reverse complement strand
GTACCTGCTGATGGGGCGAATTGGTGGGGCGACCTGTTTTCTGATTCTGGTCTTACCGAGGACCGTTGGATTAAAGCTGTTGAGACGAAGCCTTCGTCCGAGGGTTTTCCCGTTGTTCATCATGCCGTGACACGCTTGCAAGAAACGGCGGATGCCGACGATGGCGAATTTCTCAATGAATATGCGCAAGGCAAGAATGGCGATATATTCCCGGAGGGAACTGGGCGACGGGTTCAGGCCGGATCAGTTATTCGTTTCAACATGCACTATGCATCCATCGGGGAAGAGCGAACCGATCGGACTAGTGTGGGTCTGACGTTCTATCCGAAGGGTGAAGAACCTGAGAAAGAACTTTTCTCGCGAACCTTAGCCCAGAATTTCGATCTGGATATTCCGCCTGGTGACGATGACGTGCGTCATGACAGTTATCACAAGTTTGATAACAACGTTCGGCTTACAGGGTTTCAGCCGCATTTGCATAATCGTGGAAAGCGACAATGTATTGAGGCGATTTATCCTGATGGTAGTACCGAAATGCTGAGTTGCGCTACATGGGATTTCGGGTGGCATATCGTCTACAACTACGAGGAAGCTGTCCAGCCATTACTGCCAGCAGGATCGCTCATGCACACAATCACATGGCATGACAATTCAGCAGGTAATCGTTGGAATCCAGATCCTCGTAACTGGGCTGGTTTCGGTCAGCGTTCAAGTGATGACATGAGTTTTACCTGGACCAGTTATTACGAACTTGAAGATGACGAATTTGATGCGGCCGTGAAAGAGCGCGAGGCTATGGCCGACAACAATAACTGACGGAGACAAAACCATGCGAAGCGTGTGTCGCCAGGTGTGGATTCCGATCGCCCTGATCGTAGCTTTTGGTGCGGGTAATGATGCACAGGCTCAATTGCGATTTGATCGTGGTCAGAATGTTCAACCAGTGTATGAAGGCTGGGAAAAGAACTCAGATGGGACTTTTGACATGGTCTTTGGTTACCTGAATCGTAACTACGAAGAAATACCAGACGTACCAATTGGTACAGCTAATTTCTTTGGGCCGGGTCCTGCCGATCGTGGGCAGCCGAGTCGCTTCTATCCTCGACGCCAGCAGTTTGTGTTTAGGGTCCAAGTGCCGTCGGATTGGGGCGAGCAGGATCTCGTATGGACGGTAACTGCACATGGACGCACGGATCAGGCGATTGGTTCGTTGTGGCCAAATTGGGAAATAGACGATGGTGTAATTAAAGCGAATCGTGGTTCTGGTGCAAATGGTGCGCCGGCAGATAACCAGCTGCCGACAATTTCTGTGAAAGAAGGAACTGAGCTAACGGTTACGCTACCTGACACATTGACATTAACGGCAGTCGTGCGAGACGACGGTGTCCCCGGTCCTCGTCCCAAGCGTCCGGAGTCGTCCGACCCCAGACAAGCCGCGTTCAGGCAGCGCATGCTTGCTCAGGAAAGTCCTGTCAATCAAGCAGTAGTAAGTGCTCGTACTGCTCACGAAACTGGACTCGGAGTGACTTGGACGCACTATCGAGGACCGGGAGCTGTGAAATTTGACCCGATGGCTGTTTCAATTGAAGGTGGTCGTGGTGGTGAGGCGGTGACGACTGTACGCTTTGCTGAGCGAGGACTGCACGTATTGCGTGGTTATGCTGATGACTCCATCAATACCACGCCAATTGATATAACAATAAAAGTTGATTGACAAAGTTAATTAAGGAAACAGTAATCACTATGATTCGACTATTCACCTCACTTGTTGTTCTCGCAGTCTTATCGGTCACGGCCGTTGTTCAAGCGCAGGACGAGAATGCTTCTGCTCATTGGACTCCTCAGCTGTTAGCTGATGGGCAACCTGACATTCAAGGCATGTGGAACAACACGCGGGCGATGTTTACGCCATTGGAACTCCCGGAAGAACTTGCTGGGCAGGATCTGACGACGGCGGAACTACAGGCGCGTGCGCGGGAACGAGGGGAAGGTCGTATTAGCCGTTCTGAGTGGCAGGGGCACGAAAATAATAGCGGTGGTGTTGGTGGGTACGGTTTGTATTGGTTTGATTGGTATTTTGATGCACCGACCGATATCGGACAGCCGTCAATTATTGTTGAGCCCGCCACTGGGCGTATCCCTGAACGAACTGCTGATGCACGTGAGTCCGTGGCAATGAATCTCGCTGAACTTCACGATTCGTACGCAAATATGGAGTCGGGTGACAGATGTATTTCGCGCGGTGTGCTCGGGATGATGATGCCGACGGAGTACAACAATGGCACGTTGATCCTGCAACCCCCTGGCTATGTGGTGATCCACAGCGAAATGATTCACAACGTGCGTATTATTCCCATCACAGAGAGTCCTCATGTCGACGATGAGATTCGTCAATGGGAAGGTGATCCGCGCGGTCATTGGGATGGCAATACATTAGTTATTGAATCTACGAACTTTAAGTCCGTTCAGAACATGCGCGGTCCCACGGCCGGGACACGGTCTCGTCAGTCGGAGGCACAGCGAGTGGTAGAACGACTCACTGTGGCTGGACCAAATTCTCTGCGCTACACCATCCGTATGGATGACCCAGAAACGTACACAGACTCGTGGACGGCGGCGTTTCCATATGACCGCGATGACGATTATGTTCAGTTTGAGTACGCGTGCCACGAAGGAAATTACTCCGTGCCGAATGCACTAGGTGGGGCGCGCTTGGAAGAACGTCAGGCGCGATAGCAAGAAAACAACAACTACTGGGGTAGGCATTACCTGCCTCCCACTTAATTTGCAGTGAGAGGCAGGTCTTGCAATGGAGTATTGGTCGTTTACGGAATCATCAAGTGAGCTTCGGACGTACCCGCTGCCATAATGAATGCTCCGCCTTTGTCCCGGTTTTCTGGAAATCCCGCTGAGGCCGTTGTGGCGCCTGGCATCGAGATGGTCGTATGCACACGGGCACTAGCTTGGTCTTGTCCATTCATCGAACTAAAAAAAGATCCATATTCTGCTGGTACTCGGGTTCCATTTTCACCAGCAGCAGCGACTAGGGCTCGTTCCTCTTCGGCGTTCGAACTGTCTGCTCTGAATTTCCTGCTCTGTGCGACGCGGTCGAGGTTGGCCTTCACAGTACACTGCACAGCAAACGGTGGCCGGTCGCGTTGGTCAGCTCTGCTGTAGCAGACCACTGTATTCGTGCCTTCTTTAATCGTTGTGTACGTATGGTCGGCACTCCATTTGATCACGGACGCATCGTCACGAGCCCGGCGTGGTGCCGCTGCCAGTGCCTGTTCAATGAGTTCTGAATCAGTTTGCGCATATGCGCTCGGTGAAAAAGTTAGGATGCCAAGGGCGAGAAGTAACAAGCGTTTCATGGTGATCCTCCGTGTCTCGTCGGCTTGATAGCTGGTGTTCAAGACGGCGAGACAGTATTTTCGATAAACAGGTCTTTAATGATACGCCTGTCTTACTGGAGTGTCGTTATATTTTCTTAAGACGTAACACTTTGTTGCTACAAATGTGCCTTATCTATTCTAGAAACCCTCTAATTGCATCATTCAAGAATTTGACATCGGCGGGATTTGTGCCGATACCGGCCCGGTGTCCCCAG
>CAZWKO010000097.1:0-8710 GCA_964634925.1 uncultured Vicinamibacteraceae bacterium | reverse complement strand
CGATGGCTCATCAACCGGCAGTCGTAACCAAGGATAAGATGAGTGTTATCATAGCTGAATGTCCGCCGGGGGATCGCCCCCTACTGCATGCCCACCATAGAACCAATGAGACGTTTTTTTGTCTAGATGGAAGGTTCCGTATCCGTTGGGGAGACGAAGGGGAGAACCAAACCTTCTTGGAACAATATGATATGATCGCCGTGCCGCCAGGTGTAGTTCGAGATTTTACTAACGTGTCAGATAAGACGGCACGTCTTTTAGTCTGGATTACCGGCGAAACCGAGGACGATTTCAACGATATAGAGATGCCACCAATTGAGGCGCAGAGGTTGGAGAAAAAATTTGGTAACGAAGTACTGAAAAAGTTTAAAAATATTGGGGTCAGCTTTAACGCGGGGGTGGATGCTTGACACTTTCAAGGCTGAAAAATATATACCCATACTCTATTGTGGGGTAGACGCGTAAAAAATTTTTCAAAATTTATGAACATTGAACTAAAGGGTAGAATTTTGGCGGAGTAGCTCAGCTGGTTTAGAGCAGCGGAATCATAATCCGCGTGTCGGGGGTTCAAGTCCCTCCTCCGCTACCACCCCTTTCACCAGATTTCTAGGGTTTTTGGGGGGTGGCCAAGGACCGTCACGGAAGTCAAAATATCAATATATTCCATTAATGTTCCATTTAAACTTGGTGGTTTGATATGCGGATTACTTTAAGGCCATAAATCGGAGTTCGGCCTTAAAAGTCCTCATTACTCAAAAAATTGCCAAAAGCCGCTAATTCTGCTGCCCAATGATGATGCCGTTTGCAGGCAAAATAATTTTAGCCGCTATGCCGAAGTAACAAGCCACCCCACTGTGCTGTGAAGGCTGGGGTTAGGGCCAAATACCAACTTTCGTTAGAAGGTGGGTTTTTGTTTAGAATCTGTGATAGGAAAAACAAAACATCGACACCGCCCATGTGTGCAAAACGAAAATCTGATTTTACCTTGTTCTGGAGGGCTTCGTGCCCAGCCAGTAACAACGGCACGCGATTTTTGCCGATAGATGGTAGCAGTACGGCATTGATATCGGCATCGGATAATCCACCTGCAAAGAGGAGGGAATCTATAAGTGCTCCGCAGCGTTCTTGCTCTCCCATGACGTAATCAGCTTGGGCCCGCTCATCGGAAAAATTAACTGTGATGCGAAGGTCTTGAGCCGGGCTGCAGGATGCATAGGAAACACTATCTCCGTGGCGCAATCGCATAGCACCCCAATCTTTTGTAGAAGACTTTTCGCTATAAGCTTCTACGTGCAGGCCCCGCCCCGGTTCTGTAGTAACTATGCAGGCGGCTCCAGCATCACCCCAAAAAAATGCGCCATGGGAGAAATTTTCGGTCAAGGTTGATGCCTTGCATGCGGTGACCACGAGGACATCGCCGCGATTTGGTTCTGATTTTAAAAAGTGTGCGGCTAGCCGCATGGCGGCTAAAAACCCGACACAACCTTGGGCGATATTCAGGCAATCGGCGTTATTTAATCCCAGAGCGGCACGGATGCCAATGGCCGGGATTTCGAATCCGTATGATGTTGACAAGGTTGGTGCAGAAATTACCAAGCCAATGTTTTCAGGTGCTATATTGGCTTGGGTCAGAGCATCTTTGGCTGCACAGAGGGCTAGTTCAGTTGAGTCTTCATCCGATTGGTAGGTGAATTCCTGGCCAAGATCGCCAAGTCGTGCCCGCAGATGAGGACTCATCTCAATGGTGTCTAGTTTAATGGGATGTCCAGGTAGATAAAAGCCTAGGGTACGCATGCGAACGCCTAGTTTCGAGGCGTTCAGATTATTTGTTGTTGTTGTCATCATTTCTTCGTCTATGGGATTTGATACCAGAGACCATCATGCCTTTATAGGTCTGGCATTGCACTTGAAATCTGGATTCTGTATCTGATATGTTCGGGTCAATTTTAGATATATAGCGTTTGAGGGATTTCTGTCTATGGATCGTGCGGAAATTTACGAGAAATTAACACACGTGTTTCGTGACGTCCTTGATGATGATGTTCTTGAAATTACGCCAGAAATGACAGCGAATGACGTCGAAGGCTGGGATAGCCTAAGTCATGTCCGTCTGATTTTATCAGTTGAAAAGATATTTGATATCCATTTTTCGATCATTGAATTGGCCCAGTTTGAAAATGTTGGCCAGTTGACCGACATGATCACCGATAAGATCAAAAATTGATGATAAATTTGGGAAACTTATCCAAACCCCTATCTACCTTATGGTTGGCTGCCAAAGTCGCCTTTTATTTGTTGTTGTCTTTAAATTCGGTGGACGTTGTTGTCGTCGCCTATCAACAATTCTAATGATCCCACTATGAAGAGGGGTTGGCCTATTTATTTTATAGTGCTGATTTTTTCGGTGGCAATACTGGAAATTTTATTCAGGATTGTTGTTTTCCCCCAGTGGCGTAGCGTGTCGCTAGCCCGTTTTGAAGAACATCCGATATACGGGACATTTCAAAAACCAAATCTTTCTGTCAGACGTTTCAATCCACCAAATTACGATGTTATTAACACAACAAATTCTTGGGGATTTCGCGATAGGGAGAATGGTTTTGAGGATGATCTGGCTGGAATTTGGATGGCAGGGGCTTCTAATTCCTATGGCGGATTTATGGAAGACGATGAAATTATGTCCGCCCAGCTACAAGCGATTGGGTTCAAAAATGCCAACCTGTCATCGGAAGGCCATAAGTTGCGTCATCAGATGCGGGTCGTGCGCCACTTAACGGATCAAGGATATCGCCCACGCGCTGTTATCTTTGAGTTAACACTGAACAATATCCTAAGTGATTATACTAGTGCGATTAAGGAATTATCTTTGCCGCTAGTTGTAAACCGTAAAAAAAATACTCCGGATTTTAGTGCCATTCAGGTATTGGTGCATAATTTGGGTAAGTTGGCCAACGTTGCCAATGTGTCCCTATTCGATATTAAGGCTCGATTGATCAACAATAGTGCTATTTATACGTGGGCAAAAGTCGGAGTGAATTCGGTGCCGTTCTTACGTCAAGCTACCTTGCGGTGGGGTCTTCGCGCTGATGTTGCCTTGGTTAATTCAATTCCGGTTAGTGTCTATAGGGATGAACCTGGAAATCCAGCCGATGTTATTTTTGACCTGACAGCCGATTACATAGCGGTTATTCGAGGTTGGATCGCCGACAATTTGAATGTTCCGTTTGCAGTTATTCTTGTTCCCGGAGGGCATCAGTTGAACCGTGATTGGTTCGAAAGATATATGTCCCACCTAGGCTTGAATGCAGAGGAATACTACCCTTCTCGGCCCTATGTTAAATTGCTTAGCGCGTTGCGTAACAGGGGTATCGCTGTCCTTGATACTGCTTTGTCGTTGGAAAGCGCCGGCCAATTTTTAAACTTCCACGACGATGGCCACACCAATGCGGTTGGACATGCAATCATTGCCCGGCAGTTGGCAGCGTGGCTTCCAAATATTCTCGGACGGAAGCAGGATCAATGATCCCTGGTATAGCGCCTATTTCGCCTGGAGGTATTACTTACGTGGCGTTGGTAACGGGATTGGTGCTGCTGGCTTGGTCACCCTTGCGGCACAGATTCATTTGTGCTTTGACCCTCTCCGGTGTGGTAATGGTAGTTAGTTGGCTCGGGTTTCGCGATTTTATAGCTTTGTTAGTTTTTCAGGTAATACCTTTTTTTGCCGTTCGTTATATGTGGGGGAAAAGGATAGCGGCGGGTGGGCGTATCGTTTTTATGATTATTGCCGTGCAGGTTTTTCTCTTCGTTGTTTTCAAGCGGTATGCTTTGTTCGATGTCCTGGGAACACTTGATCTGGCGGTTACTGTCGTTGGCCTTTCATATATTCTATTTCGCCAAATTCACTTGTTGCTGGAAGCTCGATTTCTAGGAAAGTTGCCATTTTCTGTGGTGCGATATGTTGCATTTACCTTATCGCCTTGGACCCTCATTGCGGGACCGATACAGCGGTATGACGAATTCTGTAAAGGCTTAAGCGAGGTTGGGCGGCCAATCAACGATGAAATTTTATCGTCTTTGCATCGAGCCGTTAGTGGGCTGATCAAGGCATTTGTTTTGGCGCCGCTGTTTTTACCATCTGCTAATATTGACTTGTTGACAGGCCCGGAAGCGGATTGGGTTGATTTTGCGGTCGTGCTATACAGCTATCCAGCCTATCTGTATCTGAATTTTTCCGGGTATGTGGACGTGGTGATCAGTGTTGCGCGGTTGTGCGGGTTCACCACTCTGCCGGAAAATTTTAATCGTCCATACATGGCTAGGAATGTACGAGATTTTTGGACCCGCTGGCATATTTCATTTGGCACCTGGGTTCGGCATTATGTATTCGTCCCATTATCGACGAGCTTAATCCGCCGGGTACCGGAAAGCATGGCCGGAATGATGATGGCAGTGGCGGTAATAGTAACGTTTTATGGGATTGGTGTTTGGCATGGTACGACATTGAATTTTGTCGTTTTTGGCTTGCTACAAGGTGCCGGAGTGATATTTTCGGCTTCTTTTGAAAGCACCATGCGCGGCGTGCTGGGAAAACAACGTTCAGAAAACTTGGCCAATAATAAACTATTTCATGGGGGCTCAATTTTTATCACTCTGAATTTTACATGCATTAGTTTTTTGTTTCTGGAAAACCAGCCTACCGATCTTGGCCGCGTATTCAGCCTATTCTTTTTCGGCCCCTAACCTGTTAGTTCTTCTTACATGACCGACAAGACCTTGTTCATTATTCCTGATATAGAAATTCCGGATTTTCTTGTCCGCGAAATTCAAGCCAAGCTTGCCTATGTGGACGAGACGATTGTATCGAGCCATGTTGGCGTTGGTTTGGCGGGGATCACGTTAAATCTGCGCCAATCCGTGGATACGATACGGAGCGAGCGTGTGGTTGCCAAGGTCAACCACTTGGTGATAGCCATGGCCGATGGGGCGTTCGAGCCGCGCTTAAGTGTTCTGGAAGATTATCTGGACCGTCCGACATCATATTCTGACGACCCGATGAAGGTGTTATATCAAAGCCGCGAAGTGGTCCGTGAAGGTTCTGGTTATTATAGCCTGGGGCCATTATTGTCTGCACTGGTTGATTTCTTTTCCCAACGGGTGCTTTCCGTCGCGGGTGACTTTGGGGCTAAGCCATACCGGTTTCCTGCGTTGATATCACCGGGTTATCTTGAAAAGGTAAAATATTTTAGCAATTTTCCTCATTCTCTCAGCTTTGTGACCCACCTACGAGAAGACATGGATGTAATTGAAAGTTTTTCTGCGAATGGTCGTTGTCACGATGGGCATGTCAAGCCTCCTGACGATTCATTCGCGGCCCCTGATGCCATGCTTTCCCCGACTGTTTGTCACCATCTGTATTTGTCATTAACGGATTCGGTGTTGCCTGAAGAAGGACTAATTGCAACGGCGGAGGGAAATTGTTTTCGCTATGAGTCGACCAACATGGAATCGTTGGAGCGGTTATGGAATTTTACTATGCGTGAAATTATTTTTGTTGGCTCTGAAAACTTCGTTATTGAGGGTATAAAAAAAACTCGTGATAAGCTGCGCAAGACATTGGATGACTTGGCTCTTGCTTACAAGGTGGAAAGCGCCACCGATCCGTTTTTTATTGGTAATTATCGTGACCAAGCAGCTTATCAGAGCGCCTTTGAGTTGAAGTATGAGGTTTGTGCCTTACTCCCGTTCAAAAATGACACGTTGGCAATCGGATCATATAACCGGCACGAAGATTTTTTTGGGCGCAGCCTGAACATCAAGCAATCAAATGGTGAGTTTGCCCAAACAGGTTGTGTTGGGTTTGGGTATGAGAGGCTCGCCTTCGCATTTATTTGTCAGCATGGAATTGATCCGGCGAATTGGCCTGTGGCACCCGCTGCCCATTACCGCCAACTTAGCGGAAATTGGCATTCAAATAAGACGCCCGCTTGGGGTAGCGTTCCCAATTTCTGAAATTACCGGAGACATATAAACAATTAGGAAAAATATTATGTATAAGAGCCACCCCTCGGTACATCCAGACCTCGCACGTCATCAGAATGCAATGAAGCCAGAGATCTATACATTAAAAGATGATATACATTTTGCGTTCGGATATTCGGTTGTTAATTGTACCCTAATAGAAGGGGACGATTCCTGTATCCTGGTCGATACATTAACGAGCATGGAAACTGCTGAAATTGTAGCGGCCGAGTTTAAAAAAATAACCGAAAAACCGATCAAAACGGTCATTTACACTCATTTTCACGCTGACCATGTGAGTGGAACCAAGGCATTCATTTCCGACGAAGAGTTAGCTGCGGGAGGCGTCGAGGTTATTGCCCATGAGGATCTTACAGACCATGTCATTAGGGATGTGGGATTAATAGCTCCCATACTTGGTCGCCGCGCTATGTACCAATTTGGTATGCGCCTGCCGATCGGGGAAAACGGGACCGTTGGCGCTGGTCTCGGTCCGCCCCAGCGTCCTGGCCGGCGAACATTTGTTGCTCCCACCAAAACATTCCAAAATCTTTATGAAGGTGAAACCGGTGGCATAAAGTTTGAGATTCACGCTATTCCGTCTGAAACAGAAGACCAATGCGCTGTTTGGCTGCCAAAACAACAAACGTTGCTCTCGGCCGATGCTGTATACGAATCCTTTCCTAATATTTACGCTCTTCGTGGTACGAGGTTTCGGAATCCGATGACCTGGGCAAACGGCGTAGATCGATTGCGGGATTTTAAAGCGGAGGTTCTCGTTCCTCATCACGGTCACGCGGTTGAGGGAGCTCAAAAAATCGACCAGCTAATGATTGATTATCGGGATGCTGTGCAATTCGTTCATGATCAAACCCTCCGCTACATGAACAAAGGTTACACTCCGGACGAAATTAAAGAGGTTGTAACCATGCCAAATAGGTTGCAAAACCATCCGTGGTTGGGGGAGTTTTATGGCTCATACAAGCACGCTATCCCCGCTATATTCGCGGGATATCTTGGTTGGTATCAGGGTGACCCTATTTCCCTGGATCCGACACCTTGGACGGAAAAAGCCTCGCGCTATATCAAAATGATGGGTGGCCGAAATAAGCTGATCGCGGCAGCTCAAAGCGCACTTTCGGATGGTGACGCCCAATGGGCTGCTGAATTATTGACTTGGCTCGTACGCGTTGATCATGACGACAGCGAGGCACGCGAATTGAAAGCAGAGGCTCTGCGTTGTTGGGCCTATGAACAGAAAAACGCTACCTGGCGCAATTGGGCGTTAAGTTCAGCAATGGAACTTGACGGAGATTTGGACCTGGGAAAGGCAGGTATGGTTCTAGGTTCACCGGACCAGGTTCAGGGTTTTCCTTTGAGCGGCATACTTAAGGTGATGACAGTACGATTGAAACCGGAAGAATCGTGGGACACACACATGCGCGTAGTCTTGAAAACTACTGACTCAAAAGAATCGTGTGCACTTGAAATTCGTGGGGGTGTTTGCCAGTTCTACGAGTTACCGCCTTCAGAGTGTGACGCGACTATAAAATTTGACAGAACCTTTTTACTTAAATGGATATTTGGTCAAATCACGTTCAGAGAAGCTCTTGAAGCCGGAACCATTGTGGCCGACGGAGATAATTCCCGCATTGCCGATTTTTTTGACAAGTTCGAACCATTTAACCAGGTGGATGATGTTAGGATCGCCGTGCGCTGAGATGTTGTTCCGATATTCCGACTGCATGCCGTTCTGATAATTTGTGCCATTTTGATCATCTATACTCCATGATAATCGGCAACTAGATCGGCAGTTCCGGGTATTAAGTTTCCCATCGCACCTCAATTTTTTACAAGTTTCCGAAATTGATTTTTGAAAACACCGTAATAACGGCAAGGTCCCAAAAATATTATTGGTTGAGCGTCATTTCGATCCACGCAGCGTTGCCTAGAAATGCTGAAATTTCGCTATGGGGCGACACAATTTGAATGCCAAGTGGTAGAGAATTCATATGTTTCGTAACCGGTAGGGTTAGGCAAGGCCAGCCCAGTGTAGTCCAGATCTTGTTGAATAATGGATCACCGGTGAATTTGAGCCCTTCGGGCGCCGGACCGGCAGCAGGTGGAGTTAAAATTAGGTCAGTGTTTGCGAATACCGATGTTACATTCTTGCGGGCCTTGGCCACGGCAGTCCGGGCGTTAGTAATTTCGCCTTCGGTAATGGATGCACCGCGGGCAATATTGTCCCGATAATAATCATTCAAACTATCTGGAAAGTTCTCGAGTTCGTCATGTAGTGCCCGGCCAATTTCCCCAATCATAATGGTTTCATGGGCGGCAGCAATATCATCGAAGGTAGATTCAAACTGAACCTCCGTGACGATGGCACCCGCAGCGGATAGACGACGAGTGGCATCTTCAATTGCTTTGGCCCCTGCTTCCTCAAGCCGGTCAGAAAAAGGGACGAAAACAGCTAGTTTAGGTGGACCGGATTCCAGTTCGTGCCTAACGCCGGTCAAAGCTGTGTCGAATAACGCAATATCACTGACTGATCGAGCGAACAGTCCGACAGTGTCAAGACTGGGTGATAGTTGCTTTACTCCTTCTATGGGATAGCGACCGTAAGTTGGCTTG
This sequence comes from uncultured Vicinamibacteraceae bacterium, assembly GCA_964634925.1. Lineage (GTDB taxonomy): Bacteria > Acidobacteriota > Vicinamibacteria > Vicinamibacterales > UBA8438 > DTWD01. The sequence continues at coordinate 58 of CAZWKO010000097.1, read as the reverse complement.
AATCCTACAACGCCGCAAAAAGCTGCAGGTCGAATGACGGATCCCGCTGTCTGAGTGC
>CAZWKO010000096.1:0-8743 GCA_964634925.1 uncultured Vicinamibacteraceae bacterium | reverse complement strand
GCTGCAGCGTTTCTGATCGCTGAATTTCTCCAGATCACTTATTTACAGGTGATCATCATGGCGATTATTCCAGCCGTGCTCTACTACCTCTCGATTGTCTTAATGATTGAAGCGGATGCACGTCGCCTTGGGACAAAAGGGGTCGACATCGATCTTCCTTCCGTTGGCACGCTAACTCGACAATCGGGGTACCAGTTCCTGCCACTTATCGCGATTGTCATTTTCCTAGTGAGCGGTATGACACCTTTCCGGGCGGTGTTTTACTCGACGCTGCTTGCGATCGCACTAAGTTTCATTCGATCGGAACATGCCCTAAAACCGAAACGTTTAATCGCTGCATTGGAAGCAGGAGGACGAGGAGTTTTATCGGTGGCAGCGACCACTGCAACCGCAGGGATCATTGTCGGGGTCGTCACTCTAACAGGACTCGGACTTAAAATTGCTGGAATTATTGTCGCCTTGGCCGGTGGTAGCATTTTCTTAACCGTCGTCTATGCGGCGGTTGCGGTCTGGATGCTTGGATTAGCCGTACCAGTCACAGCCTCTTACATCATCGCTGCAGTCATGATTGCTCCAGCCTTAACACTAGTCGGTGTCCCTGACTTTGCCGCGCATATGTTTATCTTTTACTATGCCGTCTTGTCTGAGGTAAGCCCACCGACTGCACTTTCACCGTTCGCTGCCGCGGCTATTACCGGCGGAAACCCGTTCCGAACGATGATGCTTACGTGGAAGTACACACTCCCGGCATTTCTTGTTCCATTTGCCTTCACGGTAAGTCCTGAAGGTGCTGGTGTGCTTCTCCAAGCACCGGCTATAGACATCGTACGAACCGTCGGCACAGCGGTTATTGGGGTTAGTGCGCTCGCTATGGGCCTTGGTGGTTGGCTTGTACGTCCGACAACCACGCTGGAGCGTATCCTTGCCACCACCGGCGGCTTACTTCTCTTTTACGCGACGACTACAACAGATCTAGTCGGATTAATACTATTTACTGTTGCAATCGCACTACATTTACTTCGCAAATCATGATTAGCCATGTTTATTGTGAAACCAAAAGAACTGGCAAGGAAAAGTCTTCCCACACAGCAGGGAAGACTTATTAGTACACTTGAAGACAACCAACCGGACGAATAACAGCTAAGTGATGCTCGGCCTTGCAGAAATTCTTATCGTTGCACTACTTATTTTGATCGTCTTTGGCCCGATGATCATGCGCCGCCGGAAGAAAAAAAATCTCGGCACCAAGTAACAGAAGAGGCTGCCCCGTGCGGTGGTCAACTGGGTTTATGCGCGGGTTAATTTACGAAACTTAATTCGATGCGGCGTGTTAGCCTCACCACCTAGTCTACGCCTCCGATCAATCTCGTAATCAGCGTAATTACCAGTAAAAAATTCTACGTGACTATTGCCCTCAAATGCGATGATATGCGTAGCTATACGGTCTAAGAACCATCGGTCATGGCTCACAACAACAGCACAACCCGCGAAATCGACCAACGCTTCTTCAAGTGCCCGCAACGTGTCAACATCTAAATCATTCGTCGGTTCGTCAAGTAACAACAAGTTCGCGCCATCCTTTAAGAGACGTGCAAGATGGACACGGTTTCGCTCTCCCCCTGACAGTTCTCCAACCTTCCGCTGTTGATCTCGCCCTTTGAAATTAAACCAAGATACATAGGCACGAGACGCCACCGTGCGCTGAGCCAACGTAACATCATCGCGCCCCTCAGAAATCACCTCCCATACTGACTTTTCTGAGTCCAATTCTCGATTTTGGTCCACGTAACCAAGTTTTACCGTCTCACCGAGCTTGATAGTTCCAGCGTCAGGGTCTTCAGACCCCGTCATCAACTTCAACAATGTCGTTTTCCCAGAACCATTTGGGCCAACAACTCCAACAATGCCGGCAGGTGGAAGTGTAAATGTCAACCCACCGATCAACGCACGATCACCGTAGCCTTTAATAAGGTCTGTAGCCTCCACCACTACGTCGCCAAGACGAGGACCAGGGGGAACGTAAATCTCCACCGATTCCATCTTCTCATTAACATCTTCTGCAAGTAGTTGCTCATATGCGTTCAATCGGGCTTTACCTTTGGCCTGACGCGCACGAGGAGACATGCCAATCCATTCAAGCTCACGTTGCAAAGTCCGTTGTCGCTTCGCCGCGTGCTTTTCCTCAACATCAAGTCGTTTCTGTTTCTGATCTAGCCACGACGAATAATTCCCTTCCCAAGGAATACCAGCACCACGGTCCAGCTCTAAAATCCATCCGGCAACATTGTCCAGAAAATACCGATCATGGGTAACTGCAACGACGGTACCCTTGTAGTCATCTAAAAACTGTTCCAACCAGGCAACAGTTTCGGCATCAAGATGATTTGTCGGTTCATCAAGCAGCAACAGGTCTGGTGACTGTAGTAATAACCGACAAAGTGCAACACGTCGACGCTCACCACCAGACAACGTCGTTACATCCGCCGAACCAGGTGGCAATCGGAGCGCATCCATAGCCATCGCAATGCGTGAGTCGAGGTCCCATGCCCCTGCGGCTTCTATTTTGTTTTGTAAATCACCCTGCTCTTCAAGAGCTTCGTCCATCTCCGGTGACACCAGTCCTGACGAGAGTGATACCACTACTTCGTCATATCGCTTGAGCAGTGAACGCGCTGACGCTACGCCTTCATTGACGTTACCTGCAACATCCTTCTCAGGATCAAGCACCGGTTCTTGGGCCAGATAGCCAACCGTCAGACCGTCCGCAGGAAATGCCTCTCCTTCAAACTCTGTAATCTCCCCGGCCATGATCCGTAGAAGCGTGCTTTTCCCTGAACCGTTTAACCCCAGGATGCCAATCTTCGCGCCAGGAAGAAAAGACAACCAAATATCCTTGAGTACGGTGTGGTCTTGAGCGTAACGTTTGCCGAGCCCCTTCATCGTATAGACATACTGTGGTCCCATAGACTCTCCATGGTATCGCAGCAGGAGCCCAGAAATGAAAAGCAAAGAGCTAGACAAAAAAGTTTTGGTGACTTCTCTGCGTCTCTATAATTGGCTAACCTGATGAAAGAAAACGCCACCAGCCTGAAGCCACAGCCTGTTAAGCGCAGAAAGAGAAAACCTGTCTGGGTAAGTTGGACGGACGACAAACTCTTAGACGTCAGAATGTGTGACCTTGGGGTCAGCATCGAGGGTACTCCCTTAGAGCGGCGGATCGGTGAAGTTCAAAACGAACTCAGTGGCCGCAATATTGACTTTGCTCCGCACTTTTGGCTGTCCGATGATTGGTTTACCCCTGACGGCGTACCCGGGGTGGCCATTCCGTTCTATCTTGCCCATCCGCGCCTTGCAAAGCTTGAAATGAATCAGATGCTTGAAGTTGAAGGAGGAACCAAAACGTGGTGTCTTCAAATTCTTCGACATGAAGTAGGGCATGCCATCGACAATGCTTTTCGACTTCAACGAAGACGCCGTCGCCAAAAGCTCTTTGGTAAATCCTCTGACGATTACCCAGAGTACTACACGCCACGACCCTACAGTAAAAGCTTCGTGCTTCATCTCGACTCGTGGTATGCCCAAAGCCATCCAGACGAAGACTTTGCTGAAACGTTTGCTGTCTGGCTTGATCCCAAGACAGACTGGAGAAAACGATACGCTGATTGGCCAGCGTTAAGAAAACTTGACTATATGAATGAGTTAATGGGTGACATTACAAGACGGCAGGTCGTAGAAACTACAACGCGAACCGTCGAACCTTTGTCCAGCATCAAAAAGACTTTACGTCAGCACTACGAACAAAAACGGGCGCACTACGGAATCGACCGACCAGATTTCTACGATCGTGATCTACGCCGTCTATTTTCTGATGCAGCTGAATTCTCAAGCAATCAGTCTGCTGCAAAATTTTTAAAGCGGATACGCCGAGATGTCCGCCGGCTTGTTGGCGACTGGACATCAAGCTATCAATACACAATTGATCGGGTGATCGAAGATATGATCGCTCGTTGTAATCAACTCAATCTTCGACTCACCACATCTGAGGAACGAGCCAAGTTAGATTTCACGGTATTACTTACCGTACAAACAATGAATTATCTCCACGGCGGTCGTCATCGAGTGGCGCTATGAAGAAACTTCGCGTGCTTGCGTTGATGCACGACTATATGGTGCCGCCGGACGACATATCAGGACACGACTTAGCCACCGTTAAGTGGAAAACCGAGTTTGACGTTGCAAGTACGCTCGAAGACCTTGGTCATGAAGTCCGAAAGCTCGGCGTCAAGGATGACCTTGGCTTAATCAGACAAGCCATTGACGAGTTCAAACCACACATTGCATTTAATTTAATGGAGGCATTTCACGAAGTCGGTGTCTTTGACATGAATGTGGTTAGTTACCTCGAATTACTTCGTCTCCCTTATACAGGCTGTAATCCTCGCGGCATGTTGCTGTCACGGGACAAAGCACTATCTAAAAAGCTGATGGCCTACCATCGAATCCGTGTTCCCGATTTCACGGTATTCAAGCGCGGACTGGCGATAAGACGGCCGCGGCGACTGAAATTTCCTGTCATTGTGAAGTCACTAACACAAGAAGCCTCCATCGGCATTTCACAAGCATCGGTCGTCGAAGACGATGCAAAGCTACGTGAACGGGTCAAATTTATTCATGATTCTGTTGGCACTGATGCTATCGCCGAACGATTCATCGACGGACGTGAGCTTTATGTTGGTGTCGCAGGCAATGAACGGCTGCAGGTATTCCCAATCTGGGAAATCAACCTCTCAAAATTACCTGATGGCGCTCATCGTATCGCGACCGACCGCGTCAAGTGGAATGTCGAATATCAAAAAAAACATAAGATTGAGACTAACGCCGCTACCGACCTTCCCACGGTACTCTCTGAGCAAATCCAACGTGTCGCAAAACGTGTCTACCGTGCACTTGAAATGAGTGGCTATGCCAGAATGGATTTTCGTCTCGATAGCGAGGGGAATTTCTTTGTCATGGAAGCCAATGCCAATCCACAACTTGCATTTGGCGAAGATTTTTCTGAATCTGCAGAGCGAGCTGGCATCAGTTACGACGACCTCCTGCAGCGTATTTTAAATTTTGGTCTACGATGGCAACCTGAACGACCAGGCTAACGCATTTTATCGCAGCGTGAATGATGCTTCGGTCTGCCCGTCTGGGGAAACAATGATCTGCTGACTTTGACCAGAAAACTGCTCGTGCCAGACGGTCAATTCATAGGTTCCAGCAGGAATGCCGTGAAGTTCGAAGTGCCCGTTACTTGCCGTGACAGTTCCAATATCGTCGGTAACGTAGACCCAACCACGCATCCATCCATGTGAATCACATTCGATACGCACAGGGCCAGGACGACGTAATGGTCTTTCGATTTCAAGACCTGGAACTGGAATCGCAATATTGAACAATGTTCGTTGCCGGTCATCATACGCATGAGTTGTGTGTAAAACATCATCTTCACTTGTAAGCGTGATGACCGACCGTGTCGCTGCAACCTGCACTCTAGGAACAAAGTAGCAGCCTGCGTTGTTGACGACCGGTTCAGGTTTAATTTCAGTCCATGGAACGCCAGTTACAATAACAACCGCGTTTGCGAGACCTCCAGATGGATCAACAAGAGTAACTCTGTCCTCAACTCGGTCTCCGCAAACCGACTGATCCGCCGTAACGTCAACCATGCGCAGCGTGGTATCAACGCTGTCAGCAACGGTGACTATGCCTCGTATAGAACCAACTCCTTGTTCATTGCTTGACCGTGCGCCAACTACGCTTATCACCAGAATCAAAATAAGATTCACCGCCACCAGACCGCACACACTGCGTTTTCTCATTGCATTAATCCTATAACGGACTAGGTACTCTCTACAGCTTGCTTAGGATCCGGAGTGAAGTCCTCGCCAGGATTGATAAAACGATTTCTTTCAAGGCCATATTGCTTCTCATATAGCTGTGTATATCGACCTTTTTCCGTCAAAAGTTGAGCGTGATTGCCTCTTTCAATAACCTCACCACCCTCAAGTACCAAGATCTGGTCGGCACTCTTGATCGTAGACAGGCGATGAGCAATCACAAACGTTGTCCTCCCCTGACAAAGCGCTCTCAAACCATCTTGAATGAGTGCTTCACTTTCACTATCAAGACTTGAAGTTGCCTCGTCAAGAATAAGAAGGCGAGGGTCCGCAAGAATTGCCCTGGCTATCGCTACTCGTTGGCGTTGACCACCCGATAATTTCACACCACGTTCACCAACGACTGTGTCGTAGCCACCCTGAAATTGGTCAATAAACTCCTCACAGTGAGCAATACGACTAGCAGTACGAATTTCCTCAAGAGTCGCATTTCTATTGGCAAACGCGATGTTCGCTGCAATTGTGCCATCAAACAAAAAATTTTCCTGAAGCACCACCCCTAGGTTCTCTCGATAATCACTTAATCTGATCCGATCGAGGTTACGATCATCCACCAATACGCGACCTGATGTCGGACGATTAAATGCCATGATTAGACTAAGAAGCGTACTTTTACCGGACCCGCTGGAACCAACCAGCGCAGTGGTAGTTCCAGGTTCGGCAATAAGAGATACTGACTTCAGCACAGGCACACCTGGCTCATACTCGAAACAAACGTTCTCCACTCGAACGTCCCCTCTAAGCATGCCAAGTGGATCACGGGATGCATCTTCTTCATCTTCTGTCGTCAGTGTCCGTATCTCACGTATACGGTCGAGACCTGCAAGGGCTTCCGTAATTTGGGTCCCAATCGACGACATCTGAACAACCGGGGCAATCACGAGTCCAGTAAAAATGATGTACTGCAATAATGCACCAGTCGTCCATGTCTCATTGATCAACGCACGTCCACCCAGCACAATCATGAGGGCACCGATTAAGCCCATAACTAAACCGGCAACAGAAGTCACGGCGGAAACACCCGTCACCGCTTTCGCAACATTTCGAAATAACCGATGCGCACCACGGGTAAATACAAGCTGTTCCCGTCTCTCAACACCATACGCCTTCACGACTCTGATCCCACTAAGTGTCTCGCCGAGCCGACCGGTAACTTCAGCGTTTATCTTTCCACGTGCACGAAAAACTGGACGCAATCGAGAGAATCCGACTGCCATCGTTATCCCAAAAACAGCCAGGATTACTACCGTAACTGTCGTTAACCTCCAATTAAGATAAAACAACCAAGCAAGCGCGATAGTTGCTGTCACCACACCGCCCGCAAGCTGAACCAACCCAGTACCTACAAGATTTCGAATGCCTTCAGCATCCGTCATGACGCGAGAAATCAAGACTCCTGTCTGTGTTGAATCAAAGTAATTGATAGGCAATCTAGAAACATGCGTCATTACTTGCTTACGCATCTCCGTGATCGCACGTTGAGCGGCCACACCCAGTACTTGGGACAATCCGAAGCCAGTCACTGACTGCACAACGGCCGCCGCAAGGCCAATGCCAGCGAGCCAAAGCAAGTCTTCTGCACGACCCTCTGGAACGATGACATCAATGATGTAACGGGACATAGCCGGTAACACGAGTCCGGCCAAGTTACTCACAAGCATCATGGCAAGACCGAGTGTCAACCGGTAGCGATAACGCCACATTAACGAACGGGCTTCATCCCACGAGCCCAGTGTCAGCCGCTTCCTCTTGTCGTGTTGGTGACTATTCTTAGGCATTCGTGCAATAACCATAGTAGTAGACTTTCGCCATGGCTTCACCTATCCGTCGGATTGTCCATGTCGACATGGATGCGTTTTACGCGTCGGTTGAACAACGCGACCAACCCGATCTAAAAGGAAAGCCTGTAGCCGTTGGTGGAAAGCCTGAAGGACGGGGCGTCGTGGCCGCAGCGAGTTACGAAGCGCGGGAATTTGGTGTCCACTCAGCTCTGTCGATGGCAAAAGCAGTTCGTCTCTGCCCATCATTAGTAATTATCAGACCTGACTTTGCGAAGTACAGGGCTGTCTCAAAACAAGTCTTTGAATTGTTCAGAACAGTTACTCCCGCCGTCGAACCTTTATCACTCGACGAGGCATATCTCGACGTGACCACAAATACCTGGAACGAACCGCTAGCCACAACTGTGGCCAAAAGACTGAAGGCCGAGATTTTGTATGAAACCGGCTTAACGGCCTCGGCAGGCGTCGCTCCAAATAAATTTCTAGCAAAGATCGCCTCCGCGTGGAAGAAACCAGATGGCTTGACCGTAATCGCACCCGAACGCGTCGAGACTTTCCTGCAAAAACTCCCAGTCGAAGCCCTGTGGGGTGTCGGTCCTGTCACAGCGAGAAAACTACGGACGATTGGCATTAGACGCCTTGTTGACCTTAGAACCATTGATAACACGGAATTAAGGAAAGCCATCGGGTCGCAAGCGGCGTCACTGAAGCGGCTTGCTCACGGAATCGACAACCGGCCCGTGGTGGCCAACAGATCAGCAAAATCTCATAGTTCAGAACGTACTTACGCTGCAGATTTAAGTGACCTCAACGCAATCAGGATTGAAATCGAACGTATGGCGCTTGCTAACGCGAACTGGTTATCTCAAAAAAGCCTCTATGCTCGAACGGTGACACTCAAAGTACGGTACTCAGACTTCAAAACCGTTACGCGTAACGACACGCACTCCACTGCAACAAACGACGGCCGTCAGATTGCGAGACGAGCCCAGAGCTTAGTTGATCGAACCGACGCCACGC
>CAZWKO010000095.1:0-8798 GCA_964634925.1 uncultured Vicinamibacteraceae bacterium | reverse complement strand
CATGTCTGCCGGCCCCCACTCGACCATACCAATTCCCGGGACCGCCATCGTCTGGTCCAGTGCTTCAAGTGCCGCACGGTCTTCAGGCTTGAACCCCAGGAGAAGTTCGCCGTCCGGATTGAGAGGCCACGGGTCGGCTTTCTTGATGTACTCAGACGCCGAGATCCCCCACATTTCTGCCGCTAACCCCTGTCCTCCACTACCGCGAAGTCCCTCGCCAATACCGTCGGCTTTCGGGGCGTGTGGATACCGGGATGCCTGGACAAACGCGCGCGCCGCGCCTTCTTCTCTCATGTGCACTAAGAGAATGCCGTGCGCGCCAGCGGCCAACACTTGTTCCATCATCCAGTAGTTCGCACGCACCGTCATTTCATCAATGCCACCAACCGGCAGTGTCACAATGACCGCTGGAGTTCTGTGACCGCTTGGTGTCGGGCCACCGTCGATGAGCCCCTGAATAAACTCACGGAGTTCGCGCGCACTAAACGGCGCCTGCTCAACGTTGTAGCCAATCGCATCAGCCCAGGTCTTTGCATGACGGCGGCCTTCTTCATACCCCCCACCAGGAATCTGGAAGTAATAGACCGGCTCACCAGCGGCCAGCAGTTCAACTGCCTTATTAATGCGTTTTGGGGTATACGACGCATCCCCGCCACTCTGCGCCGTCGGTAACGCGGTCACGACAAACCCAAGTGCTAGTGCTAACGCCAGGAAGACAAATTTTCGCATCGGATTTTCTCCTTAAAGCCTGTGCCGAATCATAGCGCATGCCAGACCAATCTCTGAGGAAAAAGCCTCGCGCGACATGCTGTCTGGCAGTCAGTCACCACAAAATATGCTTTGAAGGGTGTGTCGCTTGGCGCATCGCGAAGTTGACACTACGGTCTGGTGTTCGCCTTACTCCCCAGCCAAATCGCGGTTAATCACACGATGTTTAATGCGCCACCCGTCCGGAGTCCGCACAAACTCGTCCGCGTAGTACCCGGACACCGTCATTGTCGGCGGCCGGGTCGTCACATCAAGCAGCACGTAATACGCGCGTCCTTTCGCGCCCTCTGGTGTCGCCGTGATGAAATAACTGCCGGTCCAATGGCGTCGTCCGGCATCGCCGCTTTGCCCGTCCTGGTACCGTTGCTCACGTTCATTCCGTAACGCCACCATTCCACGCACACTGCTACCATCGGGCCGCTCGATCACCGCATCCTCAGAAAACGCCGAGAGAAACAAGTCGGCGTCTCGGAAATCACTCCCTTGGTTATAGCGGGCGTACAACGCTTCGATCTCGCCGTAATCCCGACCGGTTAACGTACCAACTCCACTTCCCTGCTGAGCCGACACTGTCCCCACTCCCAGAATCCCTACCAACAAAATCAGCATGCCTATCCGTACTTTTGACATTAGAACTCCTCTTCGTTAAAAAATGAGGTAAACAAGATCAATTACTCTGGCCAACAAAATAACTTGGTCGGTGTTCAAAAAACATCCAGGTCGTTCCCGTAGACCACCGGTCCGTTGTATTGGGCTCGGACTTCGTCGACCAGTTGGTCAGGCGACTCACCCGCCAGATGAAGTTGATGCGTCAAAACCACCATACCCACATTCGCCTGACTCGCGATCTCCCCAACTTTCGTCGCAGATGTATGAAAGGTCCCGTGATATCCCTGCGCTTGCGGACGACGCTGAAAAAATCCAAAGGCCCCATAGGCTTCATGCACCAAGATGTCCGCATCGCGAGCGATTGTGGCCAGTTCGTCATTGGGCCCCGAGTCACCCGAGATCACAACTGTGCGATCAACCGTGGTGAACTTGTACCCAAATGCGTGCTCCCATGTCCCGTGGGGTACAGCAAACGCCTCGACGGTCACGAGAGCATCTTCATACACAACACCCGGTTCGATCTCATTCGCCTGCACCTGCACACCACCGGTCGCAAGCATCTCCGCACCTTCGGTACGAATACGAATATCGGCCTGGTAGGCCTCAAGGATTGAACGCGTCATTGCTCTCAACCCTGGTGGGCCATACACGGTGAGTGGGGCGCGACGACCAAGCACCCACGGCGTGAGCACGACATCTGGATACCCGGCCGTATGGTCAGAATGTAAATGGGTCAGAAAGCCAATACGGAGATTCGGAGGACGCAACGCGGTCACGCCGGCCGCCGCAGCTGCCGCAGCCTGCCGGACAACTCCCGGTCCAAAGTCAATAAGATACGCCGTCTCGTCGACAACCACTGCCGTGGCAGGCCCTGATCGATCTGGCTCCGCGCCAGGCGTGCCAGTGCCAAGTAACACCACGCGTGTACGGCCAGTGGGTTCTGGCGGCGACAACGACGCACCCTCCGTTGCACCTGGCGATGTGTCGCCGGCAACATCATCAACCTGAGACGTCCCTGGCGTTGCCGCGCTGCATCCAACAGCGAACAGCACCAGGCACAGCCACCAGCCTGTACGTTTCACGATCACATCCACCAACAGCAATCCGCTAGTCACGAATGCCGGCCGGGAGATCGTCAGGTTCATCGCTCTGCCATGTAATTTCGAGCGTGCGCTCGTCTGGCCATCGCTCATTCAGCGTATCACCGTAATACAGTCGTCCATTCTTCATCACATAACGAATGGTGTTCGTATGTCGAATGTCATCAAGGGGATTTTCTTCAAGAATCACAAGATCTGCGAGTTTGCCTGGCTCTATCGTCCCCAGGTCTCCATCAAGTCCGATTGATTCCGCACCAAGAATCGTCGCTGTTCGTAACGCGTCATGCTCGGACAGCCCACCTGACTGCATCGCCCACAATTCCCAGTGATAACCCAGCCCTTGCAGTTGCCCGTGGCTTCCCACACCAACGCGGCCACCGGCTTCGACAATCGCTTTCACGCCCTCTGCATGGTCGTCGAACACATGCTCCTCTTCGCGGAACCATCCACCTGGCCCTGGTCCAACACCTGCCCCACGACGACGGGTTGACCCATCAAGGACCGCGTGTGGGGTAAATCGACCAAGCTTTGGATCATCGTGTGGATTCTCGCGCGTATAAAAATAGTTCTCTCCAAACGGGCCACCATAAGACACTAACAAGGTTGGTGTATAGGCAAGACCTGTCTTGGCAGTTAGTTCAACGACATCATTGTAAATGGGGAAAATCGGAAAGGAGTGTTCTTGTCCAGGATACCCATCCAACATCATCTCCATGTTGTATTTCATGTCGAGCGCGCCTTCAGTCGTCGGAAGTAATTCCTGTTCACGGGCGGCCATCAAAATCCATTGCCGCTGTTGACGATTCCCTGAGGTGTACATTTTGATGGTCTTGGTGTCGTAGTAGTCGCTGTAACGACTTAATACATCACGGGCATGGTCGAGGTCTTTAATTTGCTCGGCGCTAAACACCCCTGGACCCGTTGAATAAATGCGTGGCCCCACAATCGTTCCCGTTTCAACCAGGTCGCCATAGGTCAGTACATCGGTTGTTCCAGTCTGCGGGTCGCGTGTGGTCGTGACCCCGTAAGCAAGATTCGCCAGGTAGGCCCATGGCTGAGCCTTATGCACACCAAACGTCGGACGCATATGCGCATGGGTATCCACAAAGCCTGGCACAATCGTCGTTCCACTCACATCAAAAATACGGGCAAAATCTGGGAACTGCACCGTTCCACGGCGACCGATATCCAGAATGCGATTTCCCTGCACAATCAGGTCAGCATTTTCAATTATCTGATTTCCGCGCATGGTTACGACACGCCCACCACGCAACACACCAAATCCATCGGGGAAATCACGCTGTGCGTCGACCGTAATTCTGATTTCAGTCGCGAGATAACCGTCATCTTCCGATTCATCGTCATCGTCAGACTGATCAGCTGACTCCGCCTCCGTCCGAGCGGCATCCGCCGCACGGGCATCATCAATGTCATAGATAAAATGAGCGTTGCAAATAGACCAATGCAAAAGACCGTCACGACCCCAGACGGGAAACTGGCCACCCACTTCGGTCAACTGACGCACCGGAACAACTGCACTCGCAGGATTTGCCACCGACACCGTCGGTGTATCACCACCGATGACCGGTACTTCCAAGACATACAAATTATTGTCGACCTGGGCAAACGCCCGTTCTCCACTCGGCGACATTAAGACGACGGATGCCCGTACTGGTTCCGGACGCCCTGTTTCAGTCGCACCCGTTACCTTGACATGTGCCTGCTCGTCGGTGCCATCCCAGCGGATCGAAACCAACCCGTCCTCTGGGTGATACAAAAAGATCCGGTCCGCATCGCTCGTAAAATGCGGCGCACGTCGACCATCCGTTGGCGCAATCATCGTCCAGGCACCGCCAGCAGATGGTACGGATACGATATTTTGACTCGCGCCGGATGCAAATGAACCCGCAGCTTCCTGCATAGCACGAGACGGACCCTGAATCGCAACAATCCGGTCGCCTGCTGGTGACCACGCGGGATTTTGATAAATCGCCGACGTCGTCGTCAGTTGTGTTGGTGCCTCACTCCCATCGACCCGTGTTTTGTACAGCTGCCCGCCATCCGGTGACCAAGTTACAAATGCCACCCACTCTCCATCCGGCGACCAGGTCGGTTGCGCTTCGATAGCCTCCAGTGCCGTCAAACGCCGTGGCTCCCCATCCGGAAGCGATACGACATAGAGTCGATCGAGAGCGGCAAAGGCTATTTGGCTGCCGTCTGGCGATGGAATCGCATCACGAATTTGGCGAACCGTAAACCGCCGGTCATTGGACACGGGGTACTTAAAGGCCAGTTCGGGGCCAATCTGGAGCTCCGTTTGAACCCGAAAAGGTACCGCGATGGGGTCACTCCCCTCCGCAATGGGCACACGCCAGATCTTGCCGCCGTACGACACCACAACTTCGGTCGAGTCTGGCGTAAATGACATGCCCGGCAAAACATCACTACTCGCGACCGATTCCTGATCATCGCGTGTGACCGGGTACGCCAACCAGCGCTCTTCCCCGGTCGCTAGCTCCCTCAGACGGAGACCTGTGTGTTCCTCGTGTCGTGTGCCGTACACAAGCCAGGCACCATCCGGTGAGACCGTGGGTCGAAACGCCGACCCATAACGTGAACTTCGTGTGTATTGCTCACCTGTCTCACGGTCGTACACAGCAAGCTGATACTGCGGAAGAATCGCGTTGTATTGCCACAGGTTGGTCCGCTGCGCGAACCATATGTGTCGTCCATCCGGTGTGGGTGTCGGCCCCGTAATACGACGAGACCCTGGCTCCTTGATAATCTGCACACCTGTCCCACCATCAACATGCCACATCCAGAGCTTCGGGTTCCGCGCATCACCCCGCACCGCCATGTTTTCTGCAGTCGCCGCCACCACATAGTTCCCGTCGGGCAACCATTCAGGAGATTCGTAGCTTTTGGTCGAACCATTTGTCAGTTGACGTGTCTCTTTTGAGACAACGTCGATCAGCCATAGATTCTCAGACCCATCGCGGTCCGACACGAAAACCACCTGGGTCCCATCCGGGCTGTACCGTGGCTGATTGTCGTACGGCATGCCGTCCGTCAGCGACACCGCCTCTCCGCCAGTCAAAGGCATCGTGTACAGGTCGCCCAAGAGGTCAAACACCACCGTGTCTCCATCCGGACTGACATCGACAGAAATCCATGTGCCTTCATCCGTGTCCAGCGAAAATGTTCGCTCCGGGTCAAGTGGTAAGTCCCGTTCATCAGCAGGGCTTGAGTCTTCCTGGGCCCCAAGAACTACAGACGCACAAAGAGCAACAGCGACAAATGATTGAACTCGCATGGACTAATTCTACCGAGGCGCTACCATGAGAACAGCAATGAGTCTTCGCCTGGCACGAATCACACTGCGAGAAATCGAACTCGGAGTGCAAAACCCTGCAGAATGGTCACTTTTTCCAATCGAAGAGCGCAGGGTGCTCTTAGTCACGTTGACCGACAGTGATGGCGTCACTATCTGGAGTGAGTGCTCTGTCGACAACAGACCAACCGACTCGCCGGAAACAATCGACACTGCATGGCTCGCCATTACCAACTGGCTGGGCCCGAGAATCCTCGGAACCAGTCTCAATCACCCAACCGAAGTGGATAGCCTGTTGAATCGTGGAATCCGGGGCCATCGCTCCGCGAAAGCTGCCATCGAAATGGGAACGTGGGCACTCTGGTCGATTCGGGAAGGACAGAGCCTTGCACACGTGATCGGTGGCAACACCGAGACCTTTCTCGGCGGCATCGTGCTCGCCGTACAGCCGACACCAGACATTCTTGTCGACCAGGCGCGCCACGCACTTTCTCTGGGATATCAGAAGATCACAATTTGTATCCAACCAGGGTCAGACATCGAATACCTTGGTGCGGCGCGAGAAGCGCTCGGACCCGAAGCCCCGCTCGCGGTCGACGGCATGGGCACATATTCATTGGATCACGCCGATCATTTAAGCGACCTCTGTGCGTATCACCCACTGCTCATCGAACAACCACTCGCCCCAGATGACCTTCCACGCCATGCCGAGTTACAGGATCGGATCGGTACATCACTCTGTCTTGACGAATCCGTTACTCATATAGGAACTGCTGAGGCCATACTCTCTCTCGGTGCGGGTCGTATCATAAATGTCAAAGCCAGCCGTGTCGGTGGGTTTACTCAGGCAAAGGCCATTCATGATCTCTGCCAACATCATGCGGTAGCTGCGTTCTGCGGCAGTCACTTCGAAACCGGAATTGGACGAGCGTACTCCGTTGCACTGGCGTCGCTTCCGCACTTGAAATTACCAAGCGATATCAGTCCATCAGGGCGTTACTGGCGGGAGGACACCGTCACACCAAAATGGGAAATGTCTGCAGACGGCAGCATGAGTGTTCCGACCACACAAACAGGTCTCGGGGTCACCGTTAATGTCGATATGATTGACAACCATACCGTCCGAACAAAAACCCTCGTCGCGCCATAAACAGCGACGACAACCCGTGTTCTAACTACTGTGTTTGTAGCTGATACCAGATATTCAATCCTTGGTCACGTAACCCACGAAAAATCGTCTGACGCTCATCCCAGACGCGTCGCATCGTAACGTCAATGCCAGCCTGTTCAACAAACACCAAGGCAAATGCCGTTGCATACGACGGTGGCACCCGTGGACCAGCAATCTCAGACTCCATATCTCGATAAGTCTCATCCGCGTCGGCAATCCAGACGGCCGCTTGCTCAACAACATGCGTACGAGGAGGGTAGAGGGTTGGAGAATTCCCAACGGTATACGTGCCGACCTGGACTTGGTAGAGCACCGCTTCCATTACTGGTGCTGTCGACGGTGAACGTATCGTCAACTCGTCATTCGACGTCGGCAGGTCTCTTTCGCGCTGACGACCCACCGTACGAATAGACCACTCTTGCCAATCGTCCTCATCAAGAATGACCCAACCGTCACGACGGGCAATCATGTCACGCTTCTCATTAGACGCTTCAAAATACATTCCGACCGGCGAGGTAATC
Source organism: uncultured Vicinamibacteraceae bacterium (assembly GCA_964634925.1). Lineage (GTDB taxonomy): Bacteria > Acidobacteriota > Vicinamibacteria > Vicinamibacterales > UBA8438 > DTWD01. The sequence continues at coordinate 1,298 of CAZWKO010000095.1, read as the reverse complement.
AGAATGGAGTCGGTTCCTGTCCGTCGGATTCTGAGAGAAACACTTTCATCATCTGCGCCCCGGGCCTCGACCTCAACAAGACGAGCATCGAGCGCGTCGAACAGGTCGTAATCGGCAAGAATTGGTTCTTGTCTCTGACCATCGGCAACCCGAAAGAAGAAAAGGTGCTGACTCGGTAAAAACTCGTGCAATGCCTCAAGCGCAAAGCCAGCAGCTTGCCATTCCAAGACAACCTGTCGAACTGACATGACATGGTCGGCCTTAATTTGGTCGCCGCTTCCATCCTCCAAGCGATACTCCAGAAGCGCAACACGCCCAGTCGGCGCTAAAGCGCGTCGTATCCCTGCTAACATCGGCTCCGGATCAGACATCTCATGGTAGACATCAGCAATGATGATCCAGTCGACCTCACCGGCTGGAAGTTGAGGATCTGTCGGCGTCCCAAGAATTGCTTCGACATTGGTAAGACCTTCTTCACGAACCCGTTCGCGCATAATCTCAAGCATTTCGGGCTGGATATCTTCACAGAACACCCTGCCTCCCGGCGCCACACGTTGTGCCATTCGCCGAGCGTAGTAACCTGAGCCACAGCCCACATCGGCAACGACATCGCCTGGACTGAGATTCATCATGTCCAAAACTCGCTCTGGTTCCTCCTGCTCAACTCGTTCGGCCCGTTCAAGCCAATCAGCGCCGAGATAACTCATAAATTCCGCTGGCACCCGATGCCGGTCAGCTCGATCAGTTTGTGCGAGAGCTGGGGCCCCGAAACTCCCTAGCAAAAACACGACCCATACAACTAAGAAGATGTTTTTTAGACCGAAACGCATAGTGGCCTCCGCATATCTGTCACTGCGCTACCAGAATACGGCACACGCGCCGTGAATCACCACGAAATTGATTGCTTGTCACGAAAGAACCCCCCGGTCGGTCCATCAGCCTTCAGCGTCGCAAGCCACACAATCGTTTCCGCACCCTCCTCAACCGTCCGAGTCGCACCAGCTCCACCCATTCGTGTTCGCACCCATCCAGGACATACGGCATTCACCTTCAGGTCCCCGGTCACTTCTTGCGCAAGTTTGACGGTCAATGCATTCAGGGCTGCCTTCGTCGCCGAGTACCCGAACGGACCGCCAAGCTGACCAGCGAACGAGCCCCATCCAGAACTCACATTGACCACTCTTCCGTACCCTGTTGTAACCATGGCCGGAACAAATGCACGTGCAAGCCAAAAAGGCCCTGCGAGATTCGTCCGTAGTGCCACTTCAATCGTTTCATCTTCAATATCGAGCACACCA
>CAZWKO010000094.1:0-8859 GCA_964634925.1 uncultured Vicinamibacteraceae bacterium | reverse complement strand
ATAGACGAGGTCCATGGCCCCACCCGGTCCTTTAACCATGGAGCCAGGAATCATCCAGTTTGCCAGGTCACCGGAGGCCGAGACTTGCATGGCGCCGAGAATCGAAAGATCAATATGACCACCACGAATCATTGCGAAACTTTGTGTACTGCTAAAGAAGCTGGCTCCTATAACAGTAGTGACGGTTTCTTTCCCTGCGTTAATGAGATCTGCGTCGATTTCGTCTTCTGTGGGATAAGGTCCTATTCCGAGTAGCCCATTCTCACTCTGTAACATGACGTGTGCATCAGATGGAACGAAGTTTGCGCACAGTGTCGGGATACCGATACCGAGATTAACGTAGTTACCGTCTCTGATCTCTTTTGCCGCACGACGTGCGATTTGCTCTCTATCGAGCGCCACACTTACCTCCGAGTTTCGATTTGGCTTGTTCCCAAGGCCGTCAACCTGAGCGTACCTTTCGCCGTTCTATTACTTTTTCTTGGTTTTCCCCAATGACAATTCGATCAACGTAAATGCCAGGAGTATGCACGGTGTGCGGATCGAGCGTTCCACTCGGAACGATTTCTTCAACCTCCGCCACGGTAACTGTGCCAGCTTCCGCCATTGGTGGATTGAAATTGCGTGCGGTCATCCGGTAGACGAGATTTCCTTCCTCGTCCGCTTTCCAGGCCTTGACTAACGAAACATCAGCACGAAGAGCTGTTTCGAGAACCTGCCAGCGTCCGTTAAGTTGGCGAGTTTCCTTGCCGTCAGTCAGAGGTGTGCCGTATCCCGTTGGCGTAAAGAAAGCACCGATACCGGCACCACCAGCCCGAATACGTTCGGCAAGTGTTCCTTGCGGGTTGAGTTCGACTTCAAGAATTCCATCAAGGTATTGACGTTCGAATAATTTATTTTCACCAACATAACTCGCGATCATCTTTGTGACTTGTCGAGTTGTAAGTAGGAGGCCAAGTCCGGCACCATCTGTGCCGGCGTTGTTGCTAATACACGTCAGATTGGTGACACCTGAATCACGAAGTGCGACGCACAGACTCTGTGGTACACCGCATAATCCGAATCCTCCCACCATGAGCGTAATGCCATCCGCTAAGAGACCGTCCAGTGCTTTGTTCGAACTTGTAAAAACTTTTGTGGCCATTAGGCTTTCATCGGTCCGTTTGGAATCCCTGCCCCTTCACGAACAAATCGTGCGAGGTTTGACATGTCTTCGTCTCCGTACCCTTGCGCGATCAAGGCATCTTCAATCGTTGCGACTAGGCTTGCGATGGGTACTGGCACTTTAAATTGTTTCGCCGTATCAAGCGCGATGCCGAGATCTTTTCGGTGCAACCGAGTCCGAAAGCCGAGAGGATAGTCGTCGTTCAACATCTTGTCAGAGCGGTTATTCAGAATCCATGATCCGGCGACCCCTCCGCCGATCGCATCAACGACGCGCTCCGGATTTGCGCCTGCACGATATGCAAGTGTCAGTGCCTCAGCTAAGGCCATAAAGGTTCCTGCGATAGCTACTTGATTCGCAACCTTCGCTATCTGTCCACAGCCCACCGGACCAATCCGGGTTACTTTGGCACCAATGATTTGAAGTACTGGTTCGGCGCGCGCGAAGTCTTCTTCGGTGCCGCCGCACATAATAGTGAGTGTCCCTTTAATCGCGCCTTCTGAACCACCAGAGACTGGTGCGTCGACGTACCCTATGTTTTTTGCGCGGAATTGTTCGGCGAAACGTCGCGTGGCTTCGGGTGCAATAGACGAGCAATCAATGATCAGACCGCCCTCTTTTAGTGCAGCGATGACTCCGGTTTCAGGGTCAAGTAACACCCGTTCGACATCCGGGGTATCTGATACGCAACACAGCACAATGTCAACATCACTTGAGGCCGCTGCTGGTGTCTCGGCCCGTGCCGCACCGATTTTTCCAAGAGGTTCTTCGCGGCTTCTCGTTCGGTTTTGAACAGTGACTTCACAACCGGCTTTGATTAAATTGGTCGCCATTGGCGCGCCCATCGTTCCCATGCCTAGTACCGCAATATTCATTGCGCTAATCTCCTTCGTTGTCGTTCACGATGACACACGTGCATGGACAATGCCGCGGCCTGATTGTGGACGGTTTGTTACAAGTGCAAGAAATTTTTTCCAATACCGAAATGACGGTGAGTACACGGTTTCGATGTCGTCAAAACCTGAGGATTGTAGCATCTGATTCAGTGCAGCCATGGTAGGCATCGCACACATTTCGTACCGCGTTTCAGCCACGTGCTCATCACCAGGAAAAAAGGGGACAAGGGGATAGCGTTCGTGGACGAAGGGAAGCAAGACGTGGGTTTCACAGATCAACAGTTGCTTCGTCACCTTCGCGACTTGCTCGAGTGCTGCTAATGGATTGCGGAGATGGTAAAAAACGCCGAGAAGCAAGACCAAGTCAAACTGACCAATTTCCTTTGGGTCGAGAGTATGTACATCGGCACGCCGATGCTCTACCGATGAGCCGAGCCGTTTGTGCATAGATAGGAATTCATCCATCCCAAATTGGTCCCAGGAAAAGCTGTCAACGGCCAAGACACGATCCGCGCCTCTGCGTTCGCATTCGAAAGAAAAAAATCCATGCCACGCACCAATGTCGAGTACTGACCATCCTGTCAGGTCTTGCGGAATTTGAAGTAGATTGAGTCGCCTTTCAAAACGGCGGCGAATCAGACCCTCGTGGGAAAGAGGCGATGCCCCATTGTCTGGTCGACTAATTACCTGGTGTGGAAGTTCTTTCATAGTGGCGGATGAAGCACAAGCCTGCAGGATATTACGTGGGTCTCAAGTGGCGTGTCTACCCATCAAGACGAAGTTGTTCGCGAATATGTTGCTGGCGATCATCAATTGGAGGATGTGTTGACAGGTAGGCGCTGAGACCGAGTGGGTCACTCGAACCTTCGAGGTTTCGAAACCGTTCCAGCATGCGCAGCGCACCGCGAGGGTCGAATCCCGCAACTTGGGCTAAGCGCGATCCCAAGACGTCAGCTTCAAACTCTTGTTCTCTCGAATAAGCTTTTTCGAGCCATTGCATCCCCACAGACCGAAGCCAAGGAGCGACGGTCCTCCCAGCCGGTGTAGCCACTGACGCCATGGAAAGGGCTTTTTGAGACAAAATTCGATCAATCGCATGTCGCCGGATTACGTGGGCCATTTCGTGGCCGATGACAAAAGCTAATTCATCAGAATTTTGTTCCGCAAGTTCGATGAGAACGGGGGCGATAAAGATGAATCCACCGGGTAATGCAAATGCTAAGGAGCTAGTTTCTCTGGGGTTTTTACTTGAGAGGACTTTTATTTCAAAGCGGTGATTCCTGTTTTTTACGCGTTCTTCGAGTGGTTTGGCGATGTTGTCGAGCAGAATTTGGAACTCAGGAGGTCCGGACCCTTGGGACTGTTCTTCAACGACTTTCGCCATGTCCCGCCCAACGGCTTGTTCGGCTTGAATCGCTTCATTTTCATTTCCGGTGACGGATTGCCACATCCACTTCGCTTTTAGGAACTGTTTTCCAGCGAGTCGACCGACCAAGTACGGCGCAGCTTTTGCCATAAATACACAGTCTAGCGCGTTGGGTCTGGTGATGGAGGTCGAATGTCGAAATTTAGTGGTCGGTTTCAGTTGCTGTGCTAAATACGAACTTGGGGTCAGATACCGGGAGTAATGGGAAGGCGCGTAAGAATCCCGTGTAGCAGAACATAAAGAGGCCAAAGACGCCGGTCGTGATGAGAAGTTCAAGGATACCTAACGGGATTCCATCCTCATGCCATAGCGATGGTGCGACAAGAATAAAACGTTCAAGCCACATGCCCACAAATGCGATGCAGGCGATGGTCAAGAGCCCATTAGATTTCATTTTGATTGCTTTACTCAAAAGCGATATGAATGGAATAACGAAACAGAGACCAAACACGGTCCAGGTGATCGGGGCCCACGCGCCATGCATCCGGTGATACAGAAACTCAGTTTCTTCGGCTAAATCGCCATACCAAATGACAAGATACTGGGAAAACAGCATGTATGCCCACAAGATTGAAAACCCAAAGAGCAGCTTGCCGACGTCGTGTAACTGCTGTGTTCCAACGTAGTCGGCGATCGCGAGGCGATGTCGTCCCCACGTGGCAATAATGGCCAGAAATGCGAATCCAAGAAATAGGTTGCCGATAAAGTAATAGCCACCCATCAATGTGGAAAACCAGTGAGGATCAAGCGACATTACGAAGTCGAATCCGACTAAACTGAATATCCACCCGTAGCTAATCAGCACTGCCACGGCAAGCCGGTCTTGTGCCCGTTGTCCAAGCGCCCGTTCTGTATCGGTGTCTTTCCAGTTCGCTATAAGTTTTTTGGCGTAGCCCTGCGCCGCTTGAGTTCCGGATTCGTGCAGCATCCCGATGTCGGGGCGGAGTGATTTATAGACGTAGAGCAGACTAAAACCGGTCAAGACAGCGAAAGCCACGAGTTGCCTAGTGACAAAAAAGGGAATATTGAGCCAGGGAGTTTTTGCCTCGATTGGTTCATGTACCCAAGGGGCCCAACTCGACACACCAGCTAACAGAATGAGCAACATAACTAATGCGACTGGAAAGAACCCCGCCGTCGCTTCTGCTGTTCGTTTCAGCGGCCGTCCCCACTTCGCAGATGTCGCTTGTAATAGTGCGGATAGAACCACTCCGGCCTGGGCCAATCCAGCGAAAAATAAAAAATTAATAAGGAGGCTTTGCCAAGCTCGCAGACTATCGCCGAAGAATACGCCGAACAAAAACGCAAGAATACCGACGACACCGAATCCTAGGAGGACGCGTCGAGTATTTTCCGATACGAGCGAACCTGATGCTACCGGAACAAGATTCATTCCTGGGAGGCCTCCGGTGCAGGTTCTAATGTCTTTACGAAGTTGACGAGCGCCCATCGCTCATTCGTGCTCAGGGCGTCTGCGAAACGTGGCATGTTTCGGCCACCCTCTCTGATAATGGTGTACAGGAATCCGTCCGGATAGTTCCGCACGTGTTGCATGGTCAGGTCTGGCATGCGTCGATAGAAGGACGCTAGTTGACCGTCGCCGCGACCAAGCTCGCCGTGACAGAGGGTGCAATAGGATTGGTACAGCTTTGCTCCCTGTGCGATAGTGGCGGGGTTATTGGCGAGGGGGTTCGGTAGATCGCGTGCTTGGCGACGGTTAAGCTGACGAGCTTCATCGGTTGCCATGGAACGCTCCGGTGGGGGACGGTGTTCTGATTGCGGTAAGACGACCGGCCCAGTCCACATATCTCGAATCTGAGGTAGCGCCAGCACAGAACTTCCGGCGACCCAGACAAATATCACACTGAACATAGATTTACGCATTCGATCGCACCTCAATTGCTCCGGCTGTTTCCAGCGTTTCTCGCACCGTTGACTGCGACGTGTCACTACACTGGACTTCAATCCCAAAGTGGTCATTTGAGAAGCGGGTATCTTTTAGTGGCATACGGGACTGTGGCAGACCAGATAGTCCGAAAAAACTCATCATTCCAAAGATCGCTCCGAATAAAATCATCAGTTCGAATGCAATAACTACGAACGCGGGAATGGAAATCAGAGGTTTGCCGCCTGTAATTAACGGCCACTCGTACACTGTATAGATCGGGAAGGCAAAGCCTACGACGCAGCCAAGAATTCCTCCAATCAGTACAAACAGCCGAACCGGACTAGCGTGTGTTTTTAACATGCTTTCGATCGTGTGATCAGGAGCTGGCGTATATGCTGAGATGGTGTCGATGCCGTCCTGCTGAAGCGATGCGATGGCATCGATGGCTTTGTTCCGATTGTTGTAAATTCCCAGCAAAGTTTCCATAGCCGTATTCCTAGCTCGCCACAAGAAAACAGAGGACACCTGCATTAAGTTGGCCCTGCGTTGCAGCATTGCTACTCGTCATGTTGTGCGTCTTCCTTCATTTCTGTGATGGAAATAGCCGGGAAATTCTTAACAAACAATAAGAAGAAAAAGAAAAACCACGCAAAACTACCAGCTGTAATGGCACCTTCGATCCAGGTTGGCTGATACGTGCCTTCTGGCCAGTTTGCCGGGTCGAAGTCGTGCGAAAGTGACGAGACGATAATGACGAAACGTTCGAGCCACATACCGATATTGATAAAGATGGAGATGACAAAAAGCGCAGCGAGGCTCGTTCGGACTCGTTTTGAAAATAAAACAAGTGGAATGAGTACATTGCAGGTAAACATTCCCCAGCTAAACAGCCAGTACTGACCGAACATTCGGTCGTAAAATGTTCCTTGCTCAAACGGGCTTCCGCTATACCAGGCAATGAAAAATTCGGTTAAGTATGCGTATCCAACAATCAGCGAGGTGACAATGATGAGCTTCGCGAGGTTTTCAAAGTGGTGAATGGTGATGTACTCCTCGATTCCCAGAAGTTTTCGTAGAGGGATCAGAAGTGTGATTACCATCGCAAGACCAGAAAAGATTGCGCCGGCGACAAAGTAGGGTGCAAAAATCGTACTATGCCAGCCAGGGAGAATGGACATGGCGAAGTCCCACGAAACGACGCTATGCACTGAGACAACTAGTGGTGTGGCGAGTGCGGCGAAGAAGCCGTACAAGGCGCCCCAGTGGTACCACTGGCGAGTTGACCCACGCCAGCCGAGGGCTAAGACACGGTAGATGGGTTTGCGCCAGTCCGTACATCGATCTCGAGCGGCGGCAATGTCTGGAATCAATCCAAGGAACAGAAACATAGCACTTACCGTGAGGTAGGTAGTGATCGCAAAAACATCCCAGATCAGTGGCGATCGGAAATTGACCCAGAGTTGTCGTTCATTTGGATATGGAATTAACCAGTAAAAAAACCATGGCCGACCAATGTGGATAATGGGATATAGGCCGGCTGTCATGACTGCGAAGACAGTCATGGCCTCTGATGCTCGCGCGACGGCTGTTCGCCACTTTGCACGAAATAGAAAGAGCACGGCTGAAATTAGTGTTCCAGAATGTGCGATTCCAACCCAGAAAACGAAGTTGGTAATGTAGATTCCCCAGAGAAGCGGATGTTCATAGCCTGCCACTCCGAGACCGCGCTGCCATTGTTGTGCGAAGGCGTACCCACCAAAACTGAGTACGATCAAGATGAATCCGAGTGCTGCGTAATAAGACAGACCTGGAGCCTGTAGAGTACGCAGAATATCAGTGTTAATTTTTGCGTAACTCATACTGGCCTCAGCCTTGAGTGACCTTCTTGAGGTAGGTCACCGCCGGTCGTGTATTAAAGACGCCCAGTGTGTGGTAGCCCCGGTCGTCTTTTGAGAGTTGTGATGCCCGACTATTGGGGTCGTTAAGGTCACCGAACACGATCGCATTTGCAGGGCAGGTTTGGGCACAGGCCGGTGTGACATCACCATCCTGTACAGGACGACCTTCGTCACGTGCTTTTTCTTTGCCTTCTGCAATCCGTTGGACGCAAAAAGTGCACTTCTCCATGACTCCGGCACTTCGTCCAGTAACGTCCGGGTTCAGCTGCAGATTGAGTGGTTCTGGAAATTGCGCGTCGGACCAATTGAACCGACGCACTTTGTATGGGCAGTTATTGGCGCAGTATCGTGTTCCGACACAACGGTTATACACCTGTGCATTAAGGCCCTCTTCCGTGTGATAGGTCGCAAACACTGGACAGACAGTTTCACAGGGGGCGTGGTCACAGTGTTGGCAGAGCATTGGCAGGAATCTTGAGTCGACGGAGTCAGTGTCCGGTGCCATGTCCAGTTCGGTGAAGCGTTCGATTCTCATCCATGACATGGTTCGTCCGAGTAACATTTCCTCCGCACCCATCACCGGAATATTGTTTTCCGCGTAGCACGCCGAGACACAGGCGTTGCATCCGTTACAGGCATCTAGGTCGATGGCCATTCCCCACCGGTGTTCTGGGTGTTCATGCTCTGGATACAGACTGAAGTGATGTTCCTCGGGATGTACATCGCCGGCAGCCAGTGCAGCGAGGGAGACCGACCGTGCGAGTTCTCGACCATCTTGGTCGAAGGTGTGCTGCAGTCGTGGGATTGGGCGCCGTAGGTCTCGCGGTATGACATCAACTTGCGTGCCAGCCCACCGAACGCTCCCGGCTAATGTTTCGGGTGTCGGATCAAGCAGAGCCATTGGATTTACGCCACGGTCGTTCGCGTACCGACCGTAGTCCGTATGTCCTTGCCCAATCGGTATCGCGACGATGTTATTCCGGACATGCGGATTAATGATGACCGTTGCATCGATAGTTCCGAAATCTGATTCCAGCGACACAAGTTGCCCATCTTCTGCGCCAATACTTGCCGCGGTGTCAGGCGTAATTTCAGCCCAGCTCCCCCACGTTGCTTTGAGCATGGGGTCCGGTATTTCCTGAAGCCACGGCTTGTTGGCACCTCTCCCGTCGTAGAAGTGGAGTGATGGGTAAGTAACGAGCGTCAACGCACGCTGACGGTCGCTGGTCGGCCCAAGGTTTTCCAGGGAGAGATCGCCAAGTTGTTCGGTTAACGTGACCGGAGAATTGTCAGTGGCCGAGTCCAGCCACAAACCGCCATTTCTGAGTGCGTCAGCCCAGAAGTTTTCAAATGTTTCAGGATCGACAGGCTCTTGTTGTTCGGCTGGCGCTGATTCGGTTGAGGGCTGGAGGTTGCGCCATGCTTCACGGAGTACTTCATAAAACTCTCCCTCCGGTAGCTATAGAACAGGATCATCATTGCCTTCTAACGGGTGAGTCGTTGCTCGAGCAGTGTCCAGTAGAAAATCGCAGAAATGGTGTGTGTCGAAGATGGGCCGCATATTTGGCTGCGACAATCCAAGGACG
>CAZWKO010000093.1:4561-8887 GCA_964634925.1 uncultured Vicinamibacteraceae bacterium | reverse complement strand
ACTCGGTCCGAGCGCTCACGCTTCGTCTGACGCAGTTGTTTGACCTGACAGGTCACCCAGCTATCTCACTCCCCTGTGGAAGCATTGATGGGATCCCTATTGGAGTTCAACTTGTCGGCAATCGCCATGCCACGAATGACCTGCTCGCACTCGCGACACAAGTGGAATCGATGCTCGGCACGTAACTATTAGGCCTCAGACTTTTTTTTGAGCTCCTCGTAACTTCCCGCTGGCGTGGCTGATGTTTCAACAGGAAGTTCAGCTTCGAACCACCCTTCAGCATGCACCTGCCCCGTCGATGGATCCCGCGCTCCCCCAAAGCCCCCCATCACATTCGACAGGTCGGTATACCCTGCCGAAGCCAATATCTGTGCCGCCTGTGATGACCGACCACCGACCTGACAACCAATGAGAAGCTTTGTGTCAGCAGGATAGTTCGCGTGCATAACACGAAGAAAATCTGCATTCGGAACCATGCGGCCCATTCCAGCATCCAAGTTGAGAAGCGGTACGTTATGCGCACCCGCAGGGTGTCCCTTATCGTACTCGGGCACTGATCGGACATCCACGTAGGTGCAATTTTCCGTCTGTTGGAGCTCATGCGCCTGTCGGACATTAATTTGCTTAACACTCATACAGTGCATACTACGGGCCAACCATCCTGGCACGCAAAAGCGGAACACTCTGCCTGCTAACATACGCGGTTGGTAAGACGATGATTCAACGATTCTTTCATGCGTGGGAGCGACGACTTGTAGCGGTCACCACAGACCGCGTAGTCCGTCCATTTGAATGGGGGCTTGACTGGATAGACGATGTAGACCGCTCACAGCCTCCGGAAGAAGCACTACGCGCATGGGCATCCCATACCGTAGCGAACTCAGGCGACTTTTACGAGACTGAATCAATCGCCGCGACTGATTTCACATTAGACGGAGACAAACTGTCATTTCCGAGTGCATTTAAAACACCGCACCACGAAAACAATACGGTTCATGCGCGGTACTTTCCCTCCGAGCAATCAGGTAACGCACCAAAGCGTGCTGTCGTCGTACTCCCGCAATGGAACGCCGACCCCGGCGGCCATATCGGACTCTCGCAACTGATTGCGAAGTTCGGGATTAGTGCGGTCAGACTGAGTCTGCCCTACCACGACAATCGCATGCCTTCCGAACTTCATCGGGCCGATTACATCGTCAGCGCCAACATTGGACGCACCATACAGGTGTGTCGGCAGGCGGTGCTTGATACGCGTCGCACCATCGATTGGCTTATCACACAAGGCTACGAAGACATCGGCCTACTCGGTACCAGTCTGGGTTCCTGTCTCGCAATGCTCACCGCGGCGCATGACCCGCGCATTTCAGTAGCGGCTTTAAATCATATTTCGCCATATTTCGCTGATGTCGTCTGGGATGGACTATCGACAGCACACGTCCGACAAGGACTCGACAGTGGAATCGACCTTGAACTATTACGACAAATCTGGCTACCAATCAGTCCGGCACCATACCTCGAACGGATGCGTGGAAAAAAGACACTACTCGTCTACGCACGGTATGACCTTTCGTTTCCTGTCACGCTCTCCGAGCAACTTGTTCAAGATTTTCGTGCGAAAGGTTTCGACCCAGACGTATTTGTGCTGCCGTGCGGCCACTACAGTACAGGCAAGGCACCCTTCAGCTGGCTCGACGGGTTTACACTAATTCGATTTCTTCGCCGTGCATTTGGGGTCTAGCTGTGCGCGCTCTTAATTTTCTTAATCTCGCGAACCAATTCTTCGGAACTCTCCCATTCAGTCCCCCAGGTACTAACCCTTGCCAAGACAAACCCAAAAACAGCAGCCTGCTTGTTTGATGCTTTAATGGCTCGCGACGCCTCTATTCCGGTGCGTCGAGAGGTTCGCCAAAACCGAGATCGCAAAGCGAATCTCTGACCTCTGGAGGCCCTACGACCACTGTGAGTAATTCATCGGGGTCGAGATGCCGCTCGGCCGCCGTCGTAACGGCATTTTTGTCGACTTTGGTAATTCGTGGAATAAACGTCGCATATTCGTCATCCGGTAAGCCAAACAATTCTAGACGCATGGCGGCCACAACAACCTGGCCAACAGTTTCAAAATTACGTGGAAACCCGCGAGTTAACGCCGACTGGGCAACAGCAAGTTCATCATCAGTCACCGGTCGCCGGCCCCGTATATCTCCAATTTCACCGATGATCTCTTTGATGGCCTCAGCAGTCACCGACGCATCGACCGCCGTCTGCACAACAAAGGGGCCCCGGCCACACCTTGCATCAAACGACGAACGCACCCCATACGTATACCCTTTTGCTTCTCGAAGATTAAGATTCAACCGGCTTTCAAATTGACCACCCAACACCATGTCCATCAGCCTCACTGCTTCATAGCCATCGACATGACGCGAGACCCCAAGTGCCCCGACTCGAATCTCGCTTTGAACAGCACCCTCACGAGGAACAAACAAAAGTCGACCAGGCGAAGACGGCGGATCGCTCGGCACCGTATCAACAACTGACCGAGATACGAATGGTTCAGTCGGCACCAAACCGATTTTTTCAGTGACAACTGCACGCGGTCTCAACGCATCACTACCACCACCAGCAAGCACCGTCCAACAACCTGGAGCATAATGGGTTGTATGAAATGAACGAAGTTTGTCCTGATCGATCGCGGTCAATCCAGGCTCAGTGCCAATCGGTGCATGACCGTACGGATGAGATGAATACACACCCCTTCGAAAAACACGGTCAGCAACCGCTGCACCTGAATGACGGAGTTGTGCAATCCGGCTTAGACGGAGTGCCCGTACGCGGCGGAGAGCCTCGTCGCTGAAACGCGGCGACGTCGCAACCTCCACAAGTAAATCTAAAGCTTCGGCAAGATGACGCTCCAGAACAGTGATGGACAACACCGTGGCATCACTGAACACATCGCTTGAAAGTCGACCACCGATATCACCCAAGGCTTTATGTAGCTCAAGCGTCGAGTACTTCGTGCACCCTTCATCCAGCAGACTTGCTGTCAGCCCGGCGAGTCCTTCATATCCAGAAGGATCGGCAGCCGAACCTGCTCGCAGCAACAACACAAGATTCACTAATCCCGATTGGTCGTGGTTAATCGTGCAGAACCTGACTCCATTCGGTAGTGTTTCTCGTTCGATCGACGGAAAATCAAGTGCCGTCGGGTCACGCAATGGTGGAAGTACATTTCGATCTACTGGCACGAAATCACCTCGTCTCCAAAAGCTCTGAATTCGGCAACGCTACCTCATCAGCCTTGTGTGGAACGATGCTTAACGCCACTTCGGTATCTGGGTTCAACGTCCTCGAAAATGCCTCGCAAATCGAACGGGACGTCACAGACTTGTACCGATTCCAGTCCATCTCAAAAAACCCGGGCGTCTCAGTAAACACCATGTAGGCGTTCAATTGAACAGATACGCCTCCAAAGCCACCCACCGATTGACATTGCCACACGAAATCAGCTTCCATTCTGTTCCGCGATCTTGTGACTTCCTCCTCCGTAACACCATCAGACTGCACCCGATGAATCTCCTCAATCACCACCGTATTGATCTCAGAAAGCGTGTGACCCGGTGCTGCTGTCACAACAATCGAAAAAATACCTGACAACTCATTGGAGGATTGATATGCCGACACATCCGTTGCGATTTCGCGGTCGTATAGCAACGACCGATACAACCGAGATGATTTTCCACCCACCAAAATATCTGCAGCTAGGTCAAGTTCTGCGTCATGCTCTCCAAATAAAGACGATGAGGGCCAACTGAGATAAAGGCGCGGTAACTCTACTCGATCATTAATTTGCAAGTGCTTTATCCCAGCAGTTCTCTCCGATGACGCACTTACAGGCTCGCCGGCAGGACCAGGTTTCAGCGATGCGAAATGGTCGCTGGCAAGCGCAATCGCTTCATTACTGTTCACATCACCCGCAATCACCAGCGATGCGTTGGCCGGATGGTAATACCGAGAAAAAAATTCATGCACATCATTGAGACTTGCAGCGCGAACATCCTCCGGAAATCCAATTGTCGGCCAATGATAAGGATGCGGTGAAGGATAGTGAGCGGCCAACAGAGACATCCACGCAAATCCATACGGGCGGTTCTCGTAGGTTTGTCGTCGCTCGTTCAGTACAACGTCTCGCTGATTATCAAGCTTGTCCTGTGTTAATGCTGGTAAGAGATAGCCCATACGATCGGATTCCATCCAGAGTGCTCGGTCGAGTGCATCCCGAGGAACCACTTCCCAGTAATTCGTCCGATCCATATTCGTCGAACCATT
>CAZWKO010000093.1:0-4461 GCA_964634925.1 uncultured Vicinamibacteraceae bacterium | reverse complement strand
TGTTCACTCTCCGATAATCTGGACAATCACTTGGCGGCGGCGTGGACGCGTATCACACTCCACCAAGACAATTTGCTGCCACGTCCCCAACTGTAAGGTCGAATTAGTAAACGGCACTGTTAACGACGGGCCAATCAGTGCAGCTCTCACATGACTCGAACCGTTATCATCACCCCAGCGCTCGTGATGCTGATACGTGCCATCCCGAGGAGCCAGTTGCTCCAATAAACGGTTGAAATCGGCAATGGCACCCGGTTCATATTCGATCGTCGTGATTCCGGCCGTTGAACCCACAACGGCCACGGTTGTAATCCCCAACAAAAAACTCGATTCAGATACCGCTTGGCGCACAAACGAGGAAATGTCTCGTATATCACCTTGACCGGTCGTTTCGACAGCATTCGATACCGTGCGTACCATGCCCACCTCCTGCCCGACAGACGGCGCATTGTAGCCGAGGCAGGGCCACGGAAGGTACAAAATACAGTGATCGATTAGAATGAACCCTTATATGCAAAGTGTTCTCTCGTCTTCGCTCGTAAACTGTGCCTTGCTACTAGTTCTTGCAACCGGTGTTGTCGGTTACGCGCAAGACCGAGTATTTACGTTTGATCCCCCAGCTGAATGGTTACAAGAAACTGTGTCCTCACCGATGCGATTGGCACAGTTCACACTGCCACGGGCGGAAGGCGATGTCGAGGATGCCGAGCTCGTCGTATTTTACTTTGGAGGGTCCGGCGGCACGGTGGAAGCGAATCTACAACGATGGACTGGTCAGATGGTACAACCAGATGGCAGCCAGTCAGCAGACGTAGCCACCACGACAAGCTTCACGGTCAACGACGACGCCGAAGAATTTCCTGTCACTCTCCTCGACGTCCCAGGAACGTATGCTGCGACAGTTCGGCCTGGTTCTAGTATGCGTTACAACAAGTCAAATTTTCGACTACGGGCCGCCGTAGTAGAAACACCGCAAGGCCCCTATTTTTTCAGGCTTACTGGCCCGAATCGAACTGTTCTGTCGTGGGATACACAATTCAGCGAGTTCTTAGCATCGGCACGCTTTCAGTAAACGTCAGTGAAAGAAAACAATGTCGGGGCTATCACGTCGGCAACAGCAGCTAACTACTCCCGACCTCGCAAACCTAGCGCATGCTCTGCGATGAGCTTGCGGTGCAACTCACTTGTACCCTCACCAATCTCCAGTGATTTCGCTTCAAGCAATAACCGTCCTATTTCGTATTCAGACGAAAATCCATAACCACCGTAAATCTGAATCGCGTCAAGGGCATTCATAGTAGCTGCCTCGCTTGCCATCAGTTTTGCCATTGACGCTTCCACCGTACAACGCTCTACACCCGAATCCTTCATACGACCCAGACGGTAAACAATCGATCGGGCAGCTTCCGTGCGACAGATCATGTCTGCAATTTTTTGTTGAATCATTTGGAATTCACCGATGCGCTGCCCAAAAGCCTTTCGTTCGGTCGCGTACGGGACCGCAAGATCGATGGCTCGCTGAGCCTGGCCGATACACCGTGCCGCAACAGAAAATCGCCCCATGTCCAATGCCGCACCTAGTATCGGAAATCCGCCACCAACCTCGCCAAGGACGGCAGTATCTTCCACTTCAACCTCATCAAAATGAATAACCGCAAGGTTGTCACGTTTAAGCGTTCGCATTGGAACTTCGGAAATCTCAACACCAGCCAAATTGGGATCGACAAGAAAAGTGGTCACACCTCGGTGCCTCTGTGCTGGGTCAATCGTCGCTGCCACGAGTAACACACCTGCATGTGCTGCATGTGAAATAAAAACCTTTGAGCCATCGAGACGCCATCCACCTTCGGTCTTCACCGCTCGTGTTTGTATGCCAGCGAGATCGCTTCCACCTCCTGGCTCTGTCAAACAGGCTGACGTCAGTACGGAACCATCACAAATTGCCGGAAGCCATTTTTCTTTCTGGGCATCAGTCCCAAATCGAACAATCGATCCAGCAACCAGCGAATTAGTCACTGAAACCACCGACGCGACAACCCAGTCAACGCGTGCCAGCTCTTCGCAAATTACACCGTAGGTCACAACATCCGTTTCACTACCACCATAGTGCTCCGGAATAATCGGTGTGAGGTACCCCAAGGGAATGAGCTTCTCAATCAGCGTCGCCGGATACTGTTCAGCTGTCTCGTGTTCTTCTACGAACGGCAAGATCTCACTTTCAGCAAACTCGCGAACAGCACGTCGAACTGCTTGTTGTTCTGGGGTCAGATCGAAGTCGGCCATCCGACTAGGGATAGTTGCTGTTGTCATAAGTTTTCCAGATTGCTTGCGTCATGCTCTATCGACAAATGTAAGCTCTGACCAACTGCGTGCTGACTACGCACGAGTCTTCACCCACTCAAGAGCGTCCGCTAAATCAACGGTTGCACTCACGAGCCGTCGGATACGGATTGACAATTCATTCCCGGGCAAGCGGTTTTCCGTAAAATCATCGGCCGTGGCGTACACATATCGCGGCACGATGTGACATCGAAAATCAAACATTAGACTATTGGCTAAACTCATCGGAGACATGTAACTGTTATGTCCTCCAGCCATGCAAAGCAGGCCAACTGGTTTTTCAGACCACGCGCGCCCCGTAAGTTCTACAAAATTTTTGATGGCGGCATTCAGATCGTAGTTGTAGACCGGTGACGCAATCAGCAACGCTTTCGCTGCAGCAACTTTTTCCGTCATCGGAGCAATGGCCGGATGGTTGTAACACTCTTTGCCATCACAAATAGGTAAATCCCAATCTCTGAGATCGACAAGTTCGTAAGCGATATCCATCTCACGCGCCGTCTCTCCAGCAGCACTAGCCAAACAATGAGACCGGCTGTCTGGGTTGAGCGAGGAAGACAGAATTAAAACAGGTGCCTGCTGATCAGTCTCAGTCATGAACGACAGTATAAGACCCGTTGACACAAATTAAACGACACCTCGGTCTCTGAGTTCATTAATGGCTGATCCTGAAAATCCCAATTCTTCCAAAATCGCCTTCGTGTGTTCCCCTAACGCCGGCGCCCGAGACCGCACTCGTGCGGCTGTCACAGACAACGAAAACGGTGTCTCCGCGACAGGAACGTCATCAGTCGAACCAGGAAAGGCAAGGGACGTCAGGAACTTGGTCGCTTGAATATGCGCATCATCAAGAGCCTGTTGTGGTGAAAGTACCGGCCCGGCAGGGATTCGAGCGTCTTCCAGTAACCGTAGAGCTTGCTCTGTGTTCCGTTCCGCACACCACCGAGCCATTCGTTCACTCAGCAACTCACCATGGATACCACGAGCTTCGTCATCCACAAACCGACTATCTTCGAGCCAGTGTGTTTCACCCATCAAGACGGTCCATCGCTTAAACAATGGCTGCCCGATGCACTGCACAATAATCCACCCGTCTTGCGTTTGATACGCATCAGAAGGCCCCTGCGTTTGACTCCGATTCAGCGTCGCTGTGCGATTGGGTGCCAACATAGACTGCTCAATGAGTGCGCCATTAGCAATAGTGAGCGCCGTAGCCAATAAGGAGGCTTTTACTTCCTGACCCTGACCACTCTGTGACCGAGCCAAAAGCGCAGCCAAGGTCCCGACTGTCGCGACGAGCGCCGTGGAAAAATCTACGTATGGACAATACGTCTTTGTCGGCTCGCCAGGACGCCCTGACAAATACATGATGCCTGACATTGATTGACCAATCGCATCGAACCCAAGTTTGTGAGACGACGGACCTCCTGGACCAAACGCGGACACACTCGTCAAAATAATGTCTGGTTTGACAGCCGACAACGATTCGTAATCAAGATGAAGTTTTTTGAGTGCTGCATCAGGCAAATTAGCCACGACGACATCAGTCGTTGCGACCAGACGCTGCAACACAACCTGACCCTCTCGACAATTCACGTCAAGAGTCATAGCCCGCTTGCCGCGATTGACCTGTAAATAGAAGCCACCATCCCCACCACTGGTTACCGGCATAAGAAAACGGTCTTCACCACCACCGACTTTCTCAACCCGAATAACCTCAGCACCAAGATCACCAAGAAGTGCACTACAGAATGGCCCTGCAATATAACGACCGAAGTCGAGAATACGAATTCCCTGCAGCAAATCAGTCATAGACACCAGCCGGGTAGAGACATCCTCATTCGAGCCACTACGCGAGACACCATAAGGCCTTCATCGACAGGTGTGCAGCCCAGATTCTCGGATAGGTACACACACAGTAGTTTGAAATGAGGACTAAGAGGATTTTCAACGCCGAACACTAACGACCGGAATCCTGGTCATCACCGCGGGGTCGCGCACCAGGACAATACGGACACATCCTGCCACCTCCCTCAAGCGCTGCAAGGGGTACCGGAACAGCAGCATCGACCAAGCCTCCCGAAAGGCCTTCGCATGCTATCGAATGGTGATAGATAGTTT
>CAZWKO010000092.1:0-9002 GCA_964634925.1 uncultured Vicinamibacteraceae bacterium | reverse complement strand
GTTTCCAGGTCGGCGAGTCCGGTATTGCCAGCGGCGCCTGGACTTCGAATTTGCAGCAGGACATCCACGTCAGAAAAAAGTTGTTCTCTGGA
This sequence comes from uncultured Vicinamibacteraceae bacterium, assembly GCA_964634925.1. Lineage (GTDB taxonomy): Bacteria > Acidobacteriota > Vicinamibacteria > Vicinamibacterales > UBA8438 > DTWD01. Next base: position 8,910 of record CAZWKO010000092.1, on the reverse strand, counting down.
ACTTGCGATCCGAGCCCCTTTTTCGACGTACGCCTGATCAGGAAACCCGGCGGATTCGCCTGCCGAAGGTTCCACCAGAACGTCAAGAGACGCTTTGGTCAATGAGGGGACAATACTCGGAACCAAGGCGACCCGACGTTCGCCAGGGAATAACTCTTTAGGAACACCGATAATCATGGCAGCCGGAATACGACGAGTTCGCCTCCATAGCCGCCACCGCTGACGGCTACAACGATGTGTTGCTTGCCATCAATCATGTAGGTCATTGGCGAGCCTGTTTGCATTTGCGGAATATAAACAGCACCGAGTTCCTGTCCGTTCATCTTGTCGTAGGCGCGGAGCATCGCACCTTCTATGCCTTCTTCGTTCGTGAACGCGCCACCGTCCCCAGCAATGACGAGGGTTTTCGTTATGAGCGTTCCGACTCGCCCAGGTCGCCCCGTCCGCGGGATGTCGACACCTTCAAGTAACCGATGATTTCGAATGTTATCCGCAGTTTCCCCATGGGCAACCTGCCAGAGAAGTTCGCCTTTGTTGAGATCAATCGCACTAATCCGACCCCATGGTGGCTTGATGATTGGAATACCTTCGACGTTCAATGCGTCTTGTCGCGCGCTTACCCCCTCCGGACGTCCGCGGATGAAGTTCATATCGGACCGGTCCGGATCATTGACCAGGCCGAGATTAGTGACTTCTGTCTTCGAGTACTGATAGAAGATGCCGGTTTCAGGATCAAACGAACCACCGGGCCAATTGACTCCGCCAGTTGACGCGGGGACTTGGAGGGTGCCGTACGTTCCGTCTGCCGTTCCGACAGAAGGCGGAATGAAGATGGACCGCCCGTAGCGGAATTTGTTAAGAACCTCAAGCGCACGTTCCCGCAGTTCCGGAGTGAAATCAACCAAGTCCTCCGGCATGATGCCTTGCTGGTCAAAGGCCGGCGGTTTTGTTGGGTGAGGTTGCGTTGGAGACAACACTTCGCCTGGAATGTCGGATGGCTGCACAGGGAGTTCTTCGATCGGCCAGACCGGTTCACCGGTTTCGCGGTCGAAGACGTACAGCCATGATTGTTTCGTGGGCAAAGCCACGGCTTTAATGTCGCGACCATCCACGGTGATGTCGACTAGTACTGGCGCAGCTGGCAGGTCCCAATCCCAAACGTCGTGATGTGTTGTCTGGAAATACCACTTCCGCTCCCCAGTTTCGAGATCGAGCGCAACCAGGCTGTCAGAGAAAAGATTGTCGCCGAGTCTATGGCCACCATAGTAATCGTTAGTCGGCATTTCGACGGGTAGGTATGCCATGCCGAGTTCGGCGTCGATCGTCATTTGCCCCCAGACACCGGTATTGCCTGTGTAGCGCCACGAGTCGCCTTCCCAAGTGTCATTCCCGTATTCGTCGCCTTGCGGGATCGTATGAAAGATCCACTTCCGCGACCCCGTAGTTGCGTCATAGCCGCGTATGTAACCTTTGGTGTTGTTCATTGATGGTGGTGACCCACCCGGCAGGTGAGCTGCACCGATCACAATCGTATTGCCGACGGCTACGGGTGCTGCATGCAAACCGATTTCCCCGGTAACGAGATCGATGTCTTGGTCGAGTTCAGTTTTGAGATCAATAATGCCGTCATCACCGAAATCGTCCAACCGCTGTCCCGTCACCGCATTCAATCCGATGAGGCGATAACCAGGAGTCACGTAGAAGATTTTTCCGTCGCCGCCATCGTCGAGATAGGTCAACCCGCGCCCGGAAAGTCGGCGTGGTGCTGCCGCCCCTCGCTCGCCTTCATCGTAGCGATGAAACCACAGTAGTTCTCCTGTTGCGGCATCAAGTGCAACGGCGGCACGGCGGGTTCCGGCGGTTGTATACAGCACGCCGTTCACCATGAGTGGCGTTGATTGAAAGCGGAATTCTGGTGTCGGGCCGAAATTGTCAGTCCGAAATCTCCAGGCGACTTCTAAATCGTTAAAGTTATCGCCATTAATTTCGTCGAGCGGCGAGTACCGGGTGTGTGCTAGGTCTCCCCCATACGAAGGCCACTCACCGTTCTGTGTGCCGCGTTCTTGTGCCCCAAGGACAAGCGTGCTGCTGACAATGGCCAGTCCGAGAAAAACTGAAAACCCGTTGTATCGAGCGCCGACAGATATCATTCGAAGTCCTCCGTAGTACCGTAACAGTCAAGCATACCGTGGCTCGTGACGTCGGCCAAAGAGGTCTTTTCAGGGTAGCATGTCGTGGATCGAAGATATATGACTCAAATCAGTGGCCTTTCGGGGAGAAGATTCATGCGTTTAGGAAAAGTGATTCATGGTTTCGTCACAGGCGCGGTCCTGTCGGCGGGTGTTTTTCCAGGCTTTGCATTAGCGCAATACGGTGCTACTGATGGGGAATGGTCGTACTACGGTGGTGATGCAGGAAGCACGAAATATGCACCGCTCGACCAGATTAATGGCGATAACTTTAACGATTTAGAAGTTGCCTGGACGTGGCAAACGGAAAACTTTGGACCCCGGCCAGAAAATTATTATCGCGTGACGCCAATCATGGTGAACGGCGTGCTGTATGCAACAGCTGGCTCTCGCCGGGCTGTTGTCGCCATTGACCCAACCACTGGTGAAACACTCTGGGTGTATCGCTACGACGAGGGACGCCGTGGTGAAGCGGCCCCGCGGTTAAATTCTGGGCGGGGTGTGGCGTATTGGGAGGACCCAGACAATCCGGCTGACCGGCGCATTCTGCTTATTACACCTGGGTATCAGCTCGTGGCTCTTGACGCAGATACGGGCCAACCGATTCCCAGCTTCGGGGCGAATGGCTGGGTTGATTTAAAGCAAGGCTTGGACCGTGAGGTGGATCCAATTGATGGCGCGATTGGGTCGAGTTCTCCGCCAATCGTCTCTCGTGGTGTCATCGTTGTTGGTGCTGCGCTGATCCCGGGGACTGCTCCAGAGTCGCGTGACAATGTTCCGGGTCACATTCGTGGATATGACGTTCGGACTGGAGAGCGAAAATGGATCTTCCATACGATTCCGCATCCAGGAGAATTTGGCAACGACACCTGGGAGGACGGTTCTTGGGAGTACACCGGCAATGCCGGTGTATGGCCGCCGTTTTCTGTCGACCACGACCTGGGCTACGTATATTTGCCAACAGAGCTTGGTACCGGTGATTACTATGGTGGCCATAGACTCGGCGACAATCTTTTTTCGAACAGCCTGGTTGCGCTCGATGTAGAAACAGGAGAACGAGTCTGGCATTTCCAGATGATCCATCACGGTATTTGGGATTGGGATAATCCTGCCCCTCCCATCTTGCTGGATGTGACGGTTGATGGGCGTCCTCGAAAAATCGTGGTGCAGGTGACCAAGCAGGCATGGGCATATGTGTTCGACCGTGAAACCGGCGAACCGATTTGGCCGATTGAAGAACGTCCGGTGGCGCAGACAGATGTTCCTGGCGAACGAACGTCTCCGACTCAGCCATTTCCAACGAAACCATTGGCGTATGACCTGCAGGGTTTTACGCTTGACGACCTCATTGACTTCACGCCTGAACTTCGGCAAGAAGCATTCGAAATTGTTTCCCAATATCGTCTCGGGCCTATTTTCACACCGCCGTCGCTGATTGATGCCGAGGACGGAACGAAAGGGACGATTCAAGTCCCGAATCAAACCGGTGGAACTAATTGGACGGGTGCGACGGTTGACCCGGAGACAGGGGTGCTTTTTGTCCCCTCGTACACCTCTCCAAGTCTGCGGGCGTTGACTAACGATCCGACTGTTTCAGATATGGATTTTATTGACGCGGGTCGGATCCGTGGTCCGCGTGGATTGCCGATTGTTAGACCACCGTGGGGACGCATTACTGCCATCGATCTCAATACGGGCGACCACATTTGGATGGTTCCGAATTCTGACACGCCGGAAACCTACAAGAACAATCCTGCGCTTCGGGGCCTTGATATTGAACCGACCGGAACGCCGACATGGGTGGGTGCAATAACGACCAAAACACTCTTGATCGCTGGAGCGGGCGGCGGGTTTCGTCTTGATGGAGAACCGGTTCTTCGCGCACTTGATAAAACGAATGGTGCGGTTCTCGGGAAAGTCGACCTGCCGGGGGTGACCTGTGGTGTTCCAATGACCTACATGGCCGACGACAAACAATACGTTGTTACGGCCGTTTGTAGTCGTCAACACCCGGCGCAACTAGTGGCTCTGACATTGCCGTAGTTTTCAGTCTTTGTTGAGATCTTGATGTTTCCCGTCCGTCTAGCCGTCTCAATTTATCTCGCGGTTGTTCTATCCACCCCGTTGCTTTGGGCCCAGGCACGAACCGGCGAAGCGCTTTTTGCGGATTCGTGTGCGGGTTGTCATCTCGCAAACGTGATCCCGCGCGCACTTTCTGTCGACAACATGCGCGCGATGACACCCGAGGCTATTGTCGGTGCATTAACGGATGGGTCAATGCAGCAGCAAGGCTCTGAACTTAGTGCCGCTGACCGTCAGGCGATTGCCGAGTTCATCACGGGGCGTAGTCTCGACAGCGTTGCGGGTGACCGACTTGGGTGGTGCGCAGCGGGCCGTGCAGCTGAATGGTCCGGCTTCGACAGTGGCCCTGCGTGGAACGGGTGGGGTGTGGATATTGCGAATACACGCAACCAACCGGCTCAACACGCTGGTTTAAGTGTGGAAGACATTCCGAAGCTCACGCTCAAATGGGCTTTCGGGTATCCAAATGCAAGTTCAGCGCAGTCGCAGCCCGCCGTGGTTGGCGGTCGACTTTTCGTTGCTAGCCAGCGCGGTGAGGTTTATGCCCTAGATGCAAAAACAGGGTGTAAGCATTGGATGTATGAGGCACAGAGTGGTGTTCGAAGTGCGATATCGATCGCGCGCATCGACGAAGGACGGTCCGTGGTGTTTTTTGGAGACTTCAATGCGCATGTGTACGCGCTTGACGCAGAAACTGGCATGGAGCTTTGGTCTGTGGAGGTTGATGACCACGAAGGCGCCCGCATCACTGGCGCGCCGGTGTTGTATGACGGTCGTCTTTATGTTCCGGTCTCATCATCAGAAGAGGGGCTTGCCGCTGATCCAGAATATGCCTGTTGCACATTTCGTGGAAGTGTCGTTGCACTCGAAAGCGCGACGGGAAAACGTGTCTGGAAAAGTTATCTCATTCCAGACGAACCTCGTCCCCGTGGTCGGAATCCTGAGGGGCTGTTTCTTTGGGGACCAGCAGGAGCAGCCGTCTGGTCCGCACCAACCATTGATCCGGGAAGACGACTTGTTTACGTTGCGACAGGCAATGCGTACACAGAGCCGGCAGCGGACACAAGCGATGCCATTCTTGCGCTTGATATGGAGACGGGCGACATACGTTGGAGTAGACAGTTCACGCCGTCTGATGCCTTTGTGTTGGGATGCCGAGATGGAAATGCGAACTGTCCAGCGGTAAACGGGCCAGACTTTGACTTCGGTGCTTCTCCAGTGCTGGTGAATGCTGCTGAGGGCTTTAGCTTTTTGGTTGTCGGTCAGAAATCAGGACTAGGTTATGGATTGGACCCAGACCGTGAAGGCGCGACTATTTGGCAGTACCGAATTGGACAGGGAAGCGCCTTGGGTGGGGTTGAATGGGGATTTGCGGTCGATACGGAAAAAGCGTACTTTGGCAATTCTGATTACCTCACAAGAGAACCAGGAGGTTTGGCTGCGGTACGGTGGCGCACGGGCGAATTGGTCTGGTTTGCCGAAGCGCATGAACCGGTCTGTGAGGGTTGCAGTCCGGCACTGTTGGCTGCGATAACGGTGATTCCAGGTGTGGTCTTTTCTGGGGCCTCTGATGGTCTTTTTCGAGCCTACTCTTCACGAGATGGCTCAGTGTTATGGGATTACGATACGAACGGTCCCCATCAGACCGTTAATGGTGTTGAGGCAAGCGGTGGGTCTATCAATGGGCCAGGCCCAGTCGTTGTGGACGGCATGGTGTATGTCAATTCTGGATACGCAGCCTTTGGTGGTCGCGCGGGCAATGCGTTACTGGCGTTTTCGGTAGATGAATGATTAGATGGCGACAGGGGGGGGCTTCAGAAGTTCTCTGGACCCATATGAGTGCTCAGAAGTTAAGATAGTGTAGAGAGGCTGCCTCGCAATTTGTTCACGAGGCGCGACCTGAGGTGTTTCTGTCTGGGCGAAGTTCTATTCCAGTCCGATTACTTTCGGCAGAGACAATAGAAGTACAATCACAAGAAGTACTTTGTAGCGACCTTCATCCCTTGACGACATCCACTTCGAACCAGTCGACTCTCGAAGAACCACAGGATCCACTGACTGAAGTTTCGCTTGATCAATTACCGGAGAGCTTGCAGGCTGCCGTCGGGCATCCAGGGTGGTCGGGGCTGATGCCCGTTCAGGCAAGAGCTATTCCCTATTTGTTGGCTGGTCGTGACATGGTGATTCAAGCGCGGACAGGCAGTGGAAAAACGGCGGCATTTTTGTTGCCGATGCTTGAACGGTTGGATTCTGCCGCAAGCCACACGCAGGCACTCGTACTCGTACCAACCAGGGAATTGGCCAGGCAGGTACAGCGGGATGCGGAAATGCTCTGGCAGAGCAACGAGTTTCGTACAGTCGCTGTTTATGGTGGTGTGGGCTATGGTCCGCAAGTAGACGCTTTAACGGCAGGAGCGCATCTTGTGGTGGCAACCCCCGGGCGAGCACTCGACCATTTGTTGCGTGGCACGCTTTCTCTCGAGCACTTGACCATGATTGTGTTCGACGAAGCCGATCGAATGCTCTCGATGGGCTTCTACCCTGACATGAAAGAGATGCAGTCCTATTTGCCGAAGAGACAAATCCACACGTGCATGTTTTCCGCGACGTTTCCGGCTTCAGTGATGCGGACAGCACGTGAGTTTATTGAGCAGCCGGAATTGTTGACGCTGAGTCGTGACCATGTCCATGTCACGGATACAGAACATATTGCTTACGTGGTGCCACCGATGGAAAAGGACAGGGCTCTTGTCAGGATCATTGAAATTGAGAACCCATCCTCGGCATTTATCTTTTGTAATACCAAAGCGAATGTGCACTACATCACGGTCGTGCTCCAGCGATTTGGGTATGACGCTGACGAGCTCAGTGCTGACCGATCTCAGACCGACCGCGAGAATATTTTGCAGCGTGTGAGAGAGGGAAAGCTGCGATTTCTTGTCGCCACGGACGTGGCGTCACGCGGTCTTGATATTCCAGAGCTGTCTCACGTTATACAGTACGAACCGCCAGAGGATGCGGAGGATTACATTCACCGCGCGGGCCGCACTGGCCGAGCAGGCGCTACCGGGGTGGCGCTTTCCCTTGTTAGTGAAGCTGAAACACTGGGTCTCGATCAGATATCGAAGCGGTATGACGTTGAGTTTCATCAACGTGTAGTGCCGACAGATACTGACGTGGCTGAAGTCGTTGCTGAGCGAGTAACGGCTCTCCTCGAATCGAAATTCAGAGACAGGGACCGCCTCAAGGCCGAACGAAGTGAACGATTTGTTGGATTGGCCCGTTCTTTGGCTGATAACGCCGAGCAATCTGAATTGATCGCAATGTTGCTGGATGACTATTACCAGCAGACTTTACATGCTGCGCCCGAGCAACCCCCATTAAGACGAAAATTATCGTCAAAAGGCGCTTCCGGCGGAAAAAAAACTGGTTCCCGTCAGCGACGTGAGCGACGTCCATCACGTTCGCGACGGTAATATAGAAGTAGATGATTTTTAAGGAGGAAACCAATGGCCATTCCGGCAACTGAAGCTCTGCATGCATTTGACGAAGCAACCATGGCGAAACGCCCGCCCTATAAGGTTGCCGACCTGACCCTTGCGGAATTTGGTCGCAATGAAATTCGACTTGCTGAGCAAGAGATGCCTGGTTTGATGTCTGTTCGTCGCGAGCATGCTGGTCAGAAACCTTTGTCCGGCGCCAAGGTGATGGGCAGTTTGCATATGACAGTCCAGACGGCTGTGTTGATCGAGACGCTTGCTGATCTGGGTGCTGATGTGCGGTGGGTGTCGTGCAATATCTTTTCGACGCAGGACCATGCGGCGGCGGCTGTCGTTGTTGGTGCTCCGGGAAGTGGTGGAACGGTAGATGCGCCACGAGGAATTCCAGTCTTTGCGTGGAAGGGCGAGACGCTTCCTGAATATTGGTGGTGTACGAACGAAGCGATCTTGTGGCCGGATGGAACGGGGCCAGATCTGATTGTTGATGACGGAGGCGACGCGACCCTCTTGGTTCATAAAGGGTATGAATTTGAAAAAGCCGGTTCGATTCCTGCGTTTGATCCTGCAAATGAACCTGAAGAATGGGGTGTCATTCTTGAACTGCTACAAGAGATTAAGCAAAAAGATTCTTCACAGTGGCAGCGGATCAGTCCATCGATTCGAGGCGTGAGTGAAGAGACCACAACGGGTGTGCACCGTCTCTACGAGATGATGCGTGATGGGACACTGCTATTCCCGGCTATTAATGTGAACGACTCTGTTACGAAAAGTAAGTTTGACAATATTTATGGGTGTCGACACTCGTTGCCGGATGGGCTAGCCCGTGCGACTGACGTCATGATCGGAGGCAAGGTTGCGCTTGTGTTTGGCTTTGGTGAGGTGGGAAAGGGGTGCGCACAATCACTTCGCGGTCAGGGTTGTCGCGTCGTTGTAACTGAAATCGATCCGATTTGCGCGTTGCAGGCAGCGATGGAAGGCTATCAGGTCAGCACGATCGATGAGGTTCTTGAGACGGCAGACATTTTCATTACTACGACTGGGAATAAGGACATTATTACCGCTGAACATATGGCGCGGATGAAAGACAAGGCGATTGTCGTCAACATCGGGCATTTCGACAATGAGATCGACATGGCTGG
>CAZWKO010000091.1:0-9042 GCA_964634925.1 uncultured Vicinamibacteraceae bacterium | reverse complement strand
ACTGGCCAGGTGGATCGTACGACCCAGAGACCGGGATTCTGTATATCTTTTCGCAGACATTAAGTCGTGTACTTTCGATGCGTAACGATCCTGATCGATCCGATATGGATTTCATCAACGGTCCTGCCCGCGGCCCAGGCCAAACCGTCCTGGGATTGCCTCTTATGAAGCCGCCATGGGGTCGCATTACCGCCATCGACCTCAATCAAGGAGAAATCGTGTGGCAAGTAGCACACGGAGAAACACCTGATTCTGTGAAGAACCATCCGGCGCTTCGCGACATCGAAATCCCCCGCACCGGTCGGCAGGGTCCAGTCGGCACACTAACCACCAAGACATTGGTAATCTCTGGGGAAGGCGGACGCAATGCCGCTGATCGAGGATTTTGGACCATGCCAGATGGCCGGCGTGGAGCCATGTTACGAGCCTACGATAAACAGACTGGAGAAAATGTCGGTTCCGTCTATATGCCGGCACCACAGACCGGTACTCCAATGACCTATATGGTCGATGATACGCAGTACATCGTCGTTGCGATGGGTGGCGGAGCCGTGCCTGCTGAATTACTGGCGTTCGCCTTGCCGTAAGACTGCTCTTCTATCGGATTTATCGATCTAGCTAAGGCGTCACGGTCACAGTGACATCTGCACTGCTATACAGGTAACCATCGTCCGCTAATCCACGAATGACATACGTTCCTGGTTGACTGAAACGAGCAGTCGTTGTCGTTCGACCAGCATCAGGCACAGGTGGCGGTTCCCAACCGGGTGTGTGGTCAGCCATCGGTCGCGTCCACGGATCAAAGATGACTTCACCAACGCCTCGGTAGTGCAACCATGCAACCCGAAGACCGAGCGCATTACGTCGACCAGGCGGTCGACTCTGACGCGCCGCTCGCATCTCTGGAATTCCATCATCCTGAATCACGGCTGTTAACACGAGGGGTTCTCCTACCTTGACAGATCGGTGTGTGTCCTCACCCAATGTGATAGAGGGCGCATCGTTTTTTACATCTGGCGCACCTCCACCACTCCGATTCATGGCAACCACCTGATCATCGATGATCTGCTCAGGCACAAGCCAACCAACAGCCCGGTCCGTGCGGCCGTTAGCCGTGACTGTCCAAATTAATTCCTTATCGCCCCAGTCTGCTGGCACGCGAACCCGAAAACTAAATCGGTGACGCCTGGGGTAGAAGAAGGCTGGCTGCCCTCGGTCTGGTTCGCCCGGTTCAAAGTAATTTGATTCACCAATAGAAACATTGAGGTGCTCTTCATAATTACGGTTTAGGTACCCGAAAACCATATCGAAACTGCCGTCTGGATTCGGCTCCCATCCCTCAAAAACCGGCTGAAGGTTCTGCCCACTGTGGTACGTCTGCGCAAACGAATCTACGCCTAACACCAAAAATACAAGGACAGATAAAACGACGTTTGATTTTCTCTGCATCGATTCAACCTTGCCTACTCGTCGCGATATCGCTCAGCCTTAATTGTTGTTAGCGCTCTGGCTACGCTCCAACACTTTCTGATCAAAAACATCTTGAGGCATATGATAAAAACTCATCCACGCAAAACTCATATCATCGATCGACCGGTTGCCAAACCCCACCCAATTCTTCGGGTCGGGGTTATAACGGTTAGTCGCCGTATTGTCGTGCCACCCAATAACATGCAGTATGGAACCGGCCGGGAGTAATGGAGCTTCGTTGTCCGCATAGTTATAAACGATGTGCCATCCGAAGTTGTGACCGGTGCAGCTCAATGTTTCTATTAAACCGTTTGGATGAATTGCCTCCACACACATACGCTTTCCGCGTATATGCATGTGTGGCTGAAATCCCGTGACCTGCGTCGGTTCTGGGACAACGTAATAGCCATCGCTTCGAGCATTCTCGGCACCGGCAGGAATATCGAGCGTGTCAAAACTGTCACCGACATGCCTTGAAATGAGCACGCGATCCGGTACGTACCCGGCAGGGTAGAACTGAAATCCGACGCGTGTTCGGTCTTTAATCTCTTCCCCGATCGAACTGTAGTGCATGTTAAATCGTATTTGAGTGCCCGCTTTGATCAGACGTCCCGTTCCATCCGGAAAGATGTCGCCATTCTTCCCCATCGCATATTCATTCAGAAACCCGCCGCCTTCTTCGCCATCCTCATCTTCCCACCGCATCGACGTTGCCACGTGGTGCACGACAGGATAGGACCCCGGCGACGGTTTCGTTTCAACCGCCTTGATATAGCGATCTTCGGTCAGTCGTGAATCAGCCCAGATATCAAGCCAACGATCCGCGTCAACATCACCAATGGTTTGCTCTTCTGGTAACTCAACGATCCATTCGGGTGTACCAATACGCCATTCATCTAATGACTCCAGTTCGATAGGCGGCGGCGCATCATTTGGATTCCCCCGTGGTGCACCCACATCGACCCACGATGAAATCAACGCGATCTCCGCATCCGTCAAAGATGGATCCTCTTTAAACTGGCGTACGCCAACATTCCGCTCGATATACCAAGGTGGCATCTCTCGTTGCTCGGTGCGATCTCTGATCGCGCGTGCCCAAGGGCGAACCTCTTCGTACGTCAGAAGGGACATTGGCGCGACTGACCCTGGTCGATGGCACTGCTGGCATGATCGCTGCAATATAGGCAGCACATCCTTCGTGAACGTCGGATCAGCTTCGTCCTGTGCCTCAACCAGACTTGGAATACCACAAACAATTCCTACGACGAGAACAGCAAACCACGAATGTCGAACGCTACTATGGAATGGCATGGTCAATTCTCCTATTGCGCAGCAATTACTTCGTCATAAAACGCCTGAAGCGCGGTCGGACGAAACGGCCAGTCAAGGTCGTTCGTCTCAACCCGGCTCACAATATTGTCACGAGTTGCGCCTCCGGCAATCGCTGCACGCATCCTGTCCTGCAGTGCTTGCATGCGGTTACGGAACGTTCTCACCTCATCTTTGGTCAGCACGGGGCCATGACCAGGAATTACAGTATCAAAGTCTAGTTCAAGTACTCCATCGAGCGTCGCCGTCCAGTCAAGACCACTTCCGCCGTTGCTATAGTCCATAAATGGCGACAGAGCGCTGCCATCAGAACGCTTTCCCCAAATAAACAGATCGCCGGTGTGCACGGTTTTCAGGTCAGGAAAAAACACCACCGCATCACCATTTGTATGGCCTCGACCAAAATGATGGGCCTGCACTTCCGTACCCCCGAGAAATACTGATGTTTCATCACTAAAAACCACTCGAGGTGCCCCGGTCAGATTATTTCGAACAATGTTGCCACGTGCATTCTTATGGGCGATGACTTCACCATCGGCCATAAAATCTGCGTTGCTGCCGCTGTGGTCGCTGTGGTGATGGGTATCAAGAACGTATTTAACAGACAACGATGTCACTTTCCTGACTTCGGTCGATATCATTTCAAAACTGTACGGAAACTTGTTGTCTACGAGAATGACACCGTCATTCGTAACACGAACAGCGACGTTGCCACCCGTCGTGCCGCCGTCGTACCCTGGAATTACGTATAAACCGTTCTTTCCAGGAACAGGACGAATAGACGTCATCTCCGCAAGCTCGTCAGCAGTTGGTGTCTGCGAGATTTCAACGACGGAACGCGCCATCACGGTTATGACACCAACAATAAGCACCATCAACGTCATTCCGATTCTCATTTTCTGCTCACGCATTGATTCTCCTTCAACGGGTCACATCGAGCTGACGAATGGCAAACTCATTTCCTACAAGCTCCATCCGATACACACTAGGTTCATCACATTCATTCAATAATTGCTACACCCCAGGGTCTCTCGCCAACGGGCACCGTGGCGACAACACTCATTGACTCCGTGTCGACTACGCTGACGTCATTCGACGGACCATTCGCCGTGTAGAGATACCGTCCGTCACGGGTAATCGCGATACCCCACGGACGCGTTCCTACCTCAACGGAGGCAAAAGGCTCATACGTCATCGCGTCAATCGCAATAACGGAACGACCTCGTCCGGTCGTAACATACACGACTGAGGAGTCGGGAGAAACGACAACACCCATCGGCCGAACCATTTCTCCTGTCAGCTGGATCGTGTGAACCACTTCGTGCACCGTTGTATCAATCACATGTACGGTTGCACTATTTTCAGCGGTCACATAGGCCCGGTCCCCACTCGGGGCAAACGCAGAAGCTCGTGGTCTTGCCCCGACTTCAAACTGCGCAATCACTTCATTGGCAGCCGTATCGATCACCGACACCTGGTTGTCTTCCTCGGATGTCACGTAAACAACCGACCCGTCAGGGCTGATACGAACACCTTCCGGCTCACCCCCAACTTCAAGACTGGCGAGAACATCACCACTCGCGATGTCGACAACACTCGCCACGCCAGCATCTTCATTGGCAACATAAAGTCGCAATCCGTCGGCGCTAACAGCAACTTGTTCAGGATCAGTTCCCGCACGGACCAAATTAACGCGCTCTTGTGACGCGATGTCGACAATGCCAATACCATCTGCTTCGCGATCTGGCGGCGGCAACGTACTCTCATCGGTTCCTGGTGGTGCGGGTGGTGAACCACTTAAAGCAACAAACAGTTGCGTGCTATCAGGAGACACCTTGACACCACGAGGTCGCTTACCGAGAGGAATCGTGGCAAGCACATCGTGAGACTCTCCTGCAATTACAGTCAGGTCACCCCCGGCTTCATTCGTAACGTACACGTGGTACGGGGGTGGAGACACCGCGGGCTCTGCATCCACCACACCAGCAGGCTCAGGTATACCCGATGACCCGCATCCAATAACAAACAACATACTCGCCAGAAAAAAATGTCGTCCTGAAAGCATCGCTCGCCACCTAGTCATTGTTCTGCCACTACCTGTCTCATCCCAACGGTTGGTCTTCTAGAGGGATGTGTCTCCCACCAAATCATAAAAACGAAGGGGACAGACGCCGACATAGCGCCTGTCCCCTTACAACGAACACAACTGACCGATTGCTACGACCGCTATTTTGCCAACGGATTCGGCCGCATTTGGAAGTGGACCATCTTGCTCTTGGTTCCCTTCCCACCTTCAGTGTGCCAGATGTAATTTGAACCGTAATTAGCCCACAATCCACGACCCTTCCAACCAATATTGGGATCGTCGATACGACCGTCAAGACCACGCGAGTAAAACGCCATCGGATACGGCACTCGAAGAACAGTCCATTCTCCACTGTCTGGATCCAGCGCTAACAATGAATCGGACGTCGATCCATCAGCAATCGGAATATTCTCACCGAGTCCAAGGGTGTTGTACTGGTCAACCCAGCTGTAGTAATGAAAGTCCGCACTACCAGGTGTTTCAACGTTCTTCATTTGCGGACCTGGGGTGGTGTAAACCGTCCAGCCCTCAGGGCAGTGCTGGCCCGTCGCGGTCGGCCCACTCGTCACAGCACACTTTGAGCGATCAAAGCTGGCCATCTGACTACTGCCTGACAATGCAGTCCAAATGATGCCATTCCGGTCAACATCAATCCCCCGAGGTGCAAACCCGGTTTGGTCTGCATCAACGTTGGGGTTCTCAATCGATGGCGGCTCATACACTTCAGCGACACAGGTCTCTGGAGGATTATCGCCACGGTCAAGACGAACGAGTCGACCCGGAAACGGACCTGTACGAGTGATCCAAATTGAATCATCGGTGGGACTGGCGATGATGCCATACCCAAAACCTACGATTCGCGTGTCCTGACTAGGATCAATCTCAACTTCACCACGTCGATTCGGTTCATTCCACGGTTTGGTGATTTTTCCATCGCCATTGGTATCGACGACTGTTGGGCACCAGCCCTGCGAATACCGCTCATCGCCAGTTTCATCGTAAGTTTTGGTATCGATCCACCCAATGGAATTGCTGTCGCCACTAAACCACAGTGTGTCATTGGCATCCTCTGCAAACTGCAGGTGATGTGTGCCGTAGCAAGTGTCAATGAGAACAAACTCTTCACTTTCAGGATCGTAGTACGAAGCCTGGCGCCCACTCATATTGATCGGCCAGTATTTCGCGTACTTGTTGTCCGAACCTTCCTTGCACCAATCAGGATTTGGGCGAGCCCGAATCGTCGATGTCATCCAAACACGACCCTTTTGATCCATCATCGGGTTGTGTGGGTCAGAAGAGTTCTCCTGTCCATCTGGACCACCACGTCCCCAAAGCAACTGATCGCCCCAATAGTAAGAAGGCTCGAGCTGTTCCTGCGGAAACCGTGAAGGCACAGCATTGGGATCTTCTGGGCGAACAGGAATAGGAAGTTCAACTGAACTATTCGCAACCGGGTCAACAATCGTCAAACTGCCATGGCCAGCGGACACACCATAAACCGGACCAAAGCCATTGACAGTCGGATTCCGCTTATCCGTTGTAATTTCATCGTGAATGAAAGAAGCATCCGTACCCCAGTCCCACAACGTAACGACTAGGTTGCGCTCTTTCCCTGCTGGGCGCGGCGGCCGCTCCGGAGTTTCACCGGCCGCAATACGGTCTGACCAATCAGCGAACATATCAAGTGCGCGCTGTCGACCGAAGCGACTCAGTGTCGCACTCATCGCCGTTCCGCGCTGGCCAGTCTGCACGCGATGGTCCCACGCTGCTGCAGTCGAATCAAATTCGTCGACATGCTGCACTTCGCGCGTTGCAGTATTCCCAAGTTGGTGACACAACTGACACCCTTGTTTCATGATGTCCAGCCATGCTGCCTGGCTTTTCAGACCCGGGGAAATACCATTTCCACTCGGCCCTGTGCCAGGAAATTCACTGGCTGCGGGAGGTTCGATCAACGAGTACCAGTAATTGCCAGGATAGTATTGCGCGGCCGCTTGTTCGTTCGGCGCAACAACACCCGTCAAGCTAACGTCTTCTGTCGTCGGCGATAACTTAACCTTCTCAGAATCAACGAGACCGTAGCCCCGGACCCACACGTCATAGGTCGCATCTGGAAGCTCTGGTAATACGAAGTGGCCACTGTCGTCAGTAACAACAATCTTGGCAAATTTCGTCTCTAATTCTTCAGTTTCGGCAATAACCCACACGCCGGCCTCAGGACCAGCACTACTTTCGACCACACCACTGATATAGCCTTCTGCCGTCGCCTCGGCTTCCTCAGCACTTGGAATCGCCATAAAAGCGACAGTCACCGCGCTAAGAGCCAAGCTAACGACACCAAAGCGCATCAGTGTGCGCCAAGATGATTGTGTCCGCGTACTCATAAGTCTGTCCTCCTGCATCCTATTATCTACTTCCTACACTGTAATCATTGACTCTATAGCAAACTATTCTTGGTCCTGTGCAAGCGCCAACCGTTCCTCAGGCGATAAGTCCACCTCGCGCCTCGTGCCGGCACCTGGATCTGCTCCTAGCTCAGCCAATAACGTGACAAGTTCAGGGTGCCGATTAAACGTGTTGGGGTAAAACACCCCCTCCGCCACGGAAAGCGCCGACCATCCCTTATTGTTCAATGCATCGATATTGGCACCCTTTTCAACTAAAAACCCGACAATATTTCCTGCACCGCGGTGAATGGATCCATGCAACGCCGTATCCCCATTGACATCAGCAGCGTTAACGTCATTCCCGAGTTCCCAGGCCAGGCGCACCGCAGACAACGCCTCCTCATTCGTACCCGGGTTCTCACCAATTTTCCAGATCCCAACTCCTGCGGCAGCCATCAGCGCCGTGCACCCTTCTTCCGTCGTAATCGCGGGGTCAGCACCTAGGTCTGCCAACACCTGCATCATTTCAACATCGGCCACCTTTGCGGCCTGCAAAAATGCTGTCGACCCGACCCGATTCAAAATATTCCGGTTGCCATCACGAGGTTCTTTTGTTTGACGAATATTGAGGTTCGCCCCCGCATCCGCTAACGCCCGAACAAGATCAAATGCGTCAAGCTCTCCATGCGGCACCGGAAAGGGTGGATTCCGACCGAGATTGGGACGACGAGTCCATACGACTTGATGCAGCGCGGACCACCCATTGTCAGCCGAATCGGGATTAGCCCCAGCATCAAGCAACCCTTTCGCAAAATCGTAATGCGCGTTGTACACCGACATCACGAGCGCACTCATACCACTACTCGGAACGACATCATCAACGTTGGATCCGGCACGAACCAGCGCATCAATTACATCCAAATACCCCTCACGAGCCGCAAATAAAATCGGGGTGAAGCCACCAGTTGAACGAGCATTCGGGTCAGCACCCGCCCGAAGCAACACATCTACCGCGTCGACTTGATTCTGCGCAACAGCCCACATCAATGCGGTTTGGCCACGCCATGCTTCAATCGCATCAACGTCAGCACCGTGCTCCAGCAATACAGTCAGTGCCAACTTATTTCCAGTTCGTGCGGCTGTCATCAAAGGCGTTTCGCCTTCTGGATTCGGACGATTCGGATCAGCGCCCGCTTCCAACAGGCGTTCGATCATCCCAGCGCTCCCATTCAGGGCGGCCAGCGCCAGTGGCGTCACCTCGTAGCGATTGACTGCATCCACACTGGCACCAGACGCCAGAAGCAACCGAGCAATCTCCTCATGGTCATGGTGAGCAGCCCAATGCAGCGCCGTCGTGCCGTCCGGCTCTCGACTGTCAACAGCAACTCCGTTCTCCAGCAATGACCGGACCATATCACCATCACCAGCCTTAACAGCTTCACTCAAAGACAGTTCAGCAGCCACTGCTACTGAGGCATACGCAAAGACGACGCCCGTCATAAGAAACAGACATACGACCTTCGTTAAGAGCTTTTTTAAACCCATAGTGTGTTAACTCTTTAGTAGTTCCTCGTTGGTTAACTTAGATACCCGCAAGCGTATCCATCGGAAGACGACCTGTGCTGTCCCCCAGAGCGTCAATCTGCACACCGGCCTTATCCAACATGCTGACCAACAAGTTAGTCATTGGCGTTTCGTCTTCATACTTAAGGTGACGCCCTCCTTGCAACGTGCCGGCACCACCACCCGCCAGTATTAACGGAAGGTCCA
>CAZWKO010000090.1:0-9082 GCA_964634925.1 uncultured Vicinamibacteraceae bacterium | reverse complement strand
ACAACGCACTTGCTGCGATCGAAGCTCGCCAAATGTCCACTTCCGCCAAGAGCGGTCCACACCAGTCCATTGCGATCGACATCGATGCCTCGTGGACCGTAGCCCCAGGCGCTCGGATCACCCGTTGGGTTATACGGTGGTTCGTACACTTCGGACTTACAGGTTTCCGGAGGATTCGTTCCAAGTTCAAGTCGAAGAAGTTGTCCCGGAACAGGGTACCGGCGTGATATCCAGACAGACCCATCTGGGTGAGGTATGACTCCGTAGGCGCGCTGGAATTTATCAAGACTCCCGACTCTTGTGTCCAAGGCAGGATCGATGTCGACATTTCCTGCAGTCAACGTATAGTCTCCGCCCATGTCCGGCTCATTCCATGGTTTTGTGATGACGCCGTCGCCGTTGGTGTCAATGACGGTCGGACACCACCCTTGCGCGGCACGCTCGTCTCCGGTTTCGTCATACAGGCGCGTATTTAACCAACCGATCGCCTCAGTTGACCCACTCAGCCAGAGCGTGTCATTGGCGTCATCGGCAAACTGCAAGTGATGCGTGAAGTAGCAGGTGTCAATTAGTACAAACTTTTCAGTTTCCGGGTCGTAGTACGACACCTGTCTGGACTCGCGTTGGTGCTGAATTGGATAGTAATCAGCAAATGGATTATCAGAGCCTTCAAGGCACCAGCCTGGCACCTCATTCGGTCGCACGTACTGGGTAATCCAGACACGACCTTTTGCATCCATCATCGGATTGTGCGCGCTTCGACTTTGGAGTCCTGCTGGTTCGTCGCCCCAATAAAGAGACGGCGTTCTACTGGACGATCCCTGGTAGGAATTGCTTCTACGTGGTTGTTCTATTCGGGTATTTAGATCGAACCGAACCGACTGGTTTGATTCAATATCGGTAATGACTAAGCCAGCCCCACCGACACCATAGATTGGCCCGTTGGCATTAACACTGGGGTTTCGCTTATCGGTCGACACTTCGTCATGAACCATTCCACGCGGATGTCCCCAGCCCCACATACTGAGCACGACGTTACGTTCCATACCCTGAGGTCTTGGTGGTACAGGGGGGAGTTCTCCACTGCTGATCCGGTCGGTCCAGTCCGCGTACAGTTTTAGCGCGAGAGGCCTGCCAATACGATTAATTTCAGCGACCATAGCCGGGCCAGCTCCACCAGCACTGATGCGATGCTCCCAGGCTGCTTCCGTGGAATCAAAGTCAGAAATGTTGACCATCGGCATTTCCCGGGTTGCCTGGTTTCCTAGCTGATGGCACAACTGGCAGCCATCCTTCATCCGGTCGATCCAGTCCGCCTGCGTTTTCATCGCGAGGCCGATGCCGTTGCCATTTGGCCCAGTACCAGGGAAATTGTCAGCGGACGGTACCTCAAGGAGCGAATACCAATAGTTGGCGGGATAGTAATGAGCCGCTTCTTCTGGCGTAGCGGCGACTGTTGCCGTCAATGAGAGGTCGTCTCCGGGTCTTGCCGACGTTCGGGCGGAATCGACTAGGCCATAGCCTCGCACCCAGACTTCATAATCCGCCGCCTGCAGGTCTGGAACCAGGAAACGACCGTCATCATTTGTTACGACTATTTTTCTGAACTTAGTATCGAAGTCGAGCGTTTCAGCGATAACCCAAACACCGGCCTCTGGCCCGGCATCGCTCGTTACTACGCCTGATATATCCGCATTGGCCGCAATGACCGACTCACCTAGAACCGAAAGGCCAACTGCCAACAGGGCAGCTAATCCAAACACACCAATCGCACGCATTGTTTTGGTCATACGGGTGGTCTCCTGTTATATGTCGCATGCTACCTCTGAACCACGTGACCTCTCAAGGAATTACGGATACAGCGCGAAATTTTTCATTGGACGCCCAAAATACCCGCATTTACCCAATCGGAATCCCGACTACGGAACTTTGTGTGCGCGAGCTTATCTAGACGTTGCGACGGGTGGTTCTACCCAGTCGCATCCTGATGTGGCTTCCGGTCCATTGTCGTAGCAAGCACGAATAGCCGCATAGTCAGCGGACATGCTCCCAGGCGCATTGGGGGGCATAAATCTGTTTACGTCGTGACCAGCGATGCCAAGGAAACGCTCCGGGTCTGGTGCACGGTGGCACATGACACATCCATTCCCTTCGATGTGGACGGTCCTTCGATCCCAGTCCGGACCACCGATTATGTAGTAGGGCGAATCCGGCCTCGCCACTTGGGGGATGACTGGTTGACTAGGATCACTCGGGAGTCTCGCGCCATCAATCCATGGGTCGTGTATGAACGGGTCAGCTTGGTGGCACTGCGAGCACTGTATGGGAGGCGGGATGAACGCGATGTCAAAATCGGAATCCTCCGGTCCGGGCAGTTCCCCGTCCAGGAGGCCGTTTTCGTCGAACCTGAGGTAGGCAGTCTGGTCATTCGTGTTCGTGGGGTCTGCGTCAGGGGCTTCGAAGAATGCGGTAGCACCCGTTCTGGTGTTATGGCCAATCATTTGAACGGACGCGACCCCTTGCGCCAGTGCTTCAGCGCCCTGAGAACGGCAGAGGTAGGCCCACACCACGTCCGGACGAGCGGTGCCATCCATGTTCGTACCCTCGAGTCGTCCAACACGTGAGCCGACACGGCATGACCCCTTAAAGTCGGGATTGTCGCATTGTCCTCGTTCTTGGTCTTCGAACACTTCCACGCCACTGACTTGAATTGGGACCCGCACGCCATCGCCACAGTCAATCGTGGGTACCACCCCGAGTTCAGAGCGGACGAGTCTGGCATATTGGGAGGCGGTCGCCGGGATAGCTCCTTCGGATTGGGCGCCATAAACGATACTGCCGCCGGTATTGTTGCCACGCTCACCAATCGTGCAGAGTGCTGAAACGAACAGAGCAAACATGATTTGGGGTTTCTTCATACGGTCCACTTATACATGACTGTAACGGAAGACGGCGATTCTACTGCTGGCCAACATGAAGTTCAAATGGTCAACATTCAAGAGAGTCAGAGATTGAGGTTTGCGACTGACTGAAAATTGTTTCCATCTGCTGAATATTTCCGATAGGCTCTGCAGTTCATTCGCGTCTGACTCTTTGAGGGCGTGGTCGTCACAGGATATATACCAATGAAGCAGGGTAGAACATCCTTGAAATTTTCATATTGAATGTTAAGGAGTCTCAAGATGAAGTTCATGATCCATTGGTCAAGCTCAACAGACACCAGGCACGACACCTACAAAAATTTTGCTCAAATGAGCGACGCAGACGATCAGTCGGACCATGCTGGTGTGACGGTCATCGGTCGTTGGCATGACCTCGTTGCTGGCGGGGGTGTAGCGATTTGTGAAAGTGATGATCTCTTGGCCGTTCAAGCGTGGGCTATGAATTGGAATGGCGTCTTGGATGTCGATATTCGGCCGGTCGCTGATGACGATGAAGCGAGGACTATGCTGAAAAGAAAATGGAATTTATAGAAACGAACGTCGTGTGATTGTCGTTTTTCGCACCCCGCCAACTAAAAAATTTCGTAGGCACGGTTGTTGATTCACTTCGTCCCGCAAGACTATTTTTCTTTTGAGATGTGCTCTCTAGAATGGTCTACTCGTCGAACGATGAAGAGGTAGAAGACCACGCACTAGACCAGAATCGTTGTGTTGACGAAGGAATGGAGCCAGATGTCGGTCTATGACAGAAGAAGTTGTTACATTATTGAGCGACACTGAAACACAGCCGACGCCAGGCATGCGCGCGGTAATGATGGCCGCGGAAGTCGGTGACGAACAAAAAGATGAAGACCCGACCGTTCGTCTATTACAGGACCGTGTTGCTGACCTGTTAGGCAAAGAGGGCGCTCTTTGGTTTCCAAGTGGCACGATGTGCAATCTTGTGGCAGTCAAATCGCAGACCCAACCAGGTGACGCACTAGTAGCTGATTGGATGTCCCATGTCATTCGGGCTGAATCAGGCGGCGCGGCGCTCGCCTCTGGCGTCAGGGTCGAGCCTATTCAAACTGAGCGCGGTATTTTTACGGTTGATCAACTCAAAGAGACAGTAGCTCGAACCGTGACTGTGCCGCCACCGTATGGACAACAGGTGAGTCTCGTCTGTGTCGAACAAACACATAACTTTGGTGGTGGCGCGACCTGGCTACTGGATGAACTGCGCGTAGTGTCGGACTACGTCCGCAAGCAGAACATGCTCCTCCACATGGATGGAGCACGGCTGTTGAACGCCTGTGTGGCGACAGGAGTTCCTGCGGCGGATTTTTCGGCAACCGTGGACAGTGTCTGGATTGATTTTACGAAGGGACTTGGGGCTCCCATTGGTGCCGTGCTCGCAGGAACAAAGGATCTTCTCCGTGAGGCACGTCGCTACAAACAACTTTTCGGTGGTGCCATGCGCCAGGCAGGCATAGCCGCCGCCGGGTGCCTATATGCGATGGATCATCATGTTGACCGACTGGCTGACGATCATGAACACGCCAGGCTTTTGGCGCGTGGTTTATTGACTGTCGATGGTATTGATGTGCACACACCGACGCCGGAGACCAATATGGTGTTCTTTGATGTTCACGCACTGGGAGTGAGCAACGAGGAATTCGTTGCTCTAATGGCGACATCAGGAGTACGTATGAGCCAAACGGGTCGTTCAATCCGTGCAGTCACACACCTCGATGTTTCAAAGCGTGGTATTGACCGCGCTCTAAACGTAGTTCGAGAAGTAGCGACTAGATTTAAACGAAGATGAGATCGATGGGAATGCTTGGTCATAGCCAAATCGGTAGGACTCTCGATACTTACTCTCAGGGCGGATGCGCATAGCCTATAAACCCGAACGGTGAGATGATCGGATGCATGTCCATTGAATGCTGCGTTGAAACTAGGGTATGTTTCGAAAACTGATCACTGACTAAGGCATTACGAGAGTGAATTGTATATGGCACAGCCCAATAGACCCTATCGCGGACTCGAGCTAGCGAATCTTATACGCCGGCCGATTTCTCTCCGGATTCAAATCTCCCGAGTTCTGGTCGTTGCCGCAATGCTTATCGGCATTCCAGGCGTTAGCAAGGGGCAGCCACCAATCATTCAGCCTGGCGCACCCGGCGAACCGAGTCGAGAAATTTCGGCTGAGGATGCATCCAATTTGACTGCCATCGATTACACCGATGGCGACATCCGATTCATGCAGGGGATGATTTCGCATCACGCGCAGGCACTCGAAATGACAAGACTTCTTGAGTCTCGTACTGACAATGCCATGATGCAGCAATTATCCGGTCGAATCGACATCTCGCAACGTGACGAGATCATGATGATGCAGGGGTGGCTTCGCGACCGTGGCCAAACAGTACCAGAGGCTGACGCATATCAGCAGGCGGAGTTTGTGCGGATGCCTGGAATGTTGACCGACGAAGAAATGGAAGAACTCGAGGCTGCGTCAGGGGCGGCTTTTGATCGGCTGTTCCTCCGTTTAATGATTAAACATCATCGTGGCGCAATTACGATGGTTGACAACCTGCTCGATCAAGCTGGTGCGGCTCAGGATGCTCAGCTGTATGCCTTCACATCCGACGTTTCGTCTGACCAAGACATGGAAATCAATCGTATGGATAGCATGTTGGCCGAACTTTCGAGCGACGCGCGCGTACAACTCGAAGCGGGCATCGATGATGCCGGCGAAGCGATCTGGAATATGGCTTCGGTTGCCTCTCGTGGTAAGCCAGCCGGTTTCTACGAATCGACTCACGCGGAGTCGGGAGATGCGGATGGGAATGGCTCTGATGAAGCGGTCCGCCGTGGCCTTTTAGATTTCGCGAACACCGATATGGCGTTCGTCGGTGACCTGTTGTTTAAAGGGAATTATCACGGGTTCAACACTTACCGAGTCGAGGTGCCGGCTTCCCCACAACTTGTCAGCTCGGTGGTTTGTCCCGGCGGTCAGGGCGATGTGTCCGTTGTTGGCAATCTACTTATCATGTCGGTCGAACAAACACGGGGTCGGCTCGATTGTGGGTTGCAGGGTGTGGCGGATACGGTGAGTCCAGAGCGGTTCAGGGGGCTGCGTATCTTTGATATTAGCGACATGCGGCTTCCGCGGCAGGTGGCCGCAGTACAGACCTGTCGGGGTTCTCATACGCACACGCTGGTGGGAGACCCCACTGGGGAGGGCATTGTCTACGTGTACGGATCAGGTACTGCTCCAGTACGATCGGCTGACGAACTCGCTGGCTGTTCGGACGAGTCGCCGGCCGAGAACCCGGACACCTCCCTCTTCCGGATCGATGTTATAGAGATTCCACTGGCGAATCCTGAGGAGGCGCGTGTTGTTAGCCGGCCGTTCGTCTTCCAGGATCCGGAGTCTGGCGACGTCGCTGGTCTCTGGCGTGGTGGAGACCATGGTCCGGGAACTCAAAGCACGAGTCCGACCAACCGGTGTCACGATATTACTGCCTACCCGGAGGTGGGACTTGCGGCGGGTGCCTGTTCTGGCAACGGCATCCTGTTTGATATTTCTGATCCTCTCAATCCGACACGACTCGACGAAGTAGTCGACCCGGGATTTGCATATTGGCATTCCGCCACGTTCAATAACGACGGTACGAAGGTGATTTTTACAGACGAATGGGGCGGAGGCAGTCGAGCCCGGTGTCGAGCGTCTGATCCGAGACAGTGGGGCGCGAATGCCATTTACGATGTTATTGACGGCCACCTCGAATACCGGAGTCATTACAAATTACCTGCACCGCAAAGCGAAACTGAAAATTGCGTCGCGCACAATGGTTCGTTAGTGCCGGTGCCCGGCCGGGACATCATGGTGCAGGCGTGGTATCAGGGAGGAATTTCGGTCTTCGATTTCACCGACTCGGCCAATCCGTTTGAGATCGCGTACTTTGATCGCGGGCCGTTCGACGCCGAGGAAATTGCAATGGCGGGCTATTGGTCAGCGTATTGGTACCGTGGTTTTATCTACGGGACTGAAATTGCCCGTGGTCTCGACATTTTTGAATTACTGCCCAGTGAGTTTCTGACCGAGAATGAAATTGGCGCGGCGTCGGTGGTTGCACCCGCGACGTTCAATGCGCAAGACCAGCGACGGACGGTCTGGCCGGCCCGGCCAGTGGTCGCACGGGCCTATCTGGACCAGCTTGGCCCGAATAACACGCTGGATGCACAACAACTGGAGGACTTTTCCGAACTATTGGCTCGTGTTGACGGGGCTTTCTCGGTTGCAGCTGAGGGAGGATTGGCTGGAGACCTGGACAGTGCCGGGGAGGAGATGCGCCGCGTAGCGACCACGGTAGAGGGACGGAGTGGGGACCGTCTGGAAGCGCTAGGGGAGATACTAGAGAGACTAGCCGACGCGGTACGCTAGTGCGAGACGTGTAACTGACAAAAAGGCGCGTCGCTTTAGGTTTACTTCACTTCCTCTTACAAAACCTTTCTTGCGCCTGTAGCCAACTGAAGAACCACTCATACGTCATCAAGCATTCTGACCGGCGACGGGGAGAGGGCGTACAGAGCGAGGCGTGGAGCTGGTCGTAAACGGTTCGGTAGTTGTCGTGGGCAGCGGCGTCGCTCCCCTTGGTTGGCGGAGGCGTTCTGTCTAGTCCGTCAAGCACTTCAAAGTTATTCTTGGACTCATGGTCTCTACAGATTCTAATTCTCAAGACCTCTGGTCACTGATTACCAATGATGTGGCATTAACCGCTACCTGCGAACGGTGGTCGGTCGGCGGGATTATCGGTGTTGATACCGAATTCGTTCGCGAACGAACCTACTATCCGTGCCCAGCGCTGATCCAAGTAGCGGATAACCATGGTGTAGTAATAATTGACCCTCTCGGGATCTCTGATTTTGGTCCGCTGAAAGACGTCTTGCTCGACCCATCGATCCTCAAACTGACGCATGCTTGCGACGAGGACCTGGAGGTTCTGGAACTTCTCACAGGCGTTACGGTGTGCAATGTCTTTGATACACAGCTAGCCGGCGCATTTGCGGGATACGGGTTTTCGCTTGGGTATCGGAACTTGGTGGAAGTTCTACTGGATGTGGTTCTAGATAAAGGCGAAACCCGTTCCGATTGGCTTAAACGTCCGTTGTCACCGTCGCAACTTCGGTACGCCGCATTAGACGTAATGTATCTCTTGCCCATGCACGAGCGGCTCTCGCGGGAAATAGCGACGCTTGGTCGGTCAGCTTGGTTTAAAGAAGAATTTGAACACCGGCGACGTGCGCGCGCAGTAGACAAGCTGCCGGAAGCCGCCTATTTACGAATTCGTGGACGTGAGGCATTACGATCCACAGAACGTGCTGTGCTGCGTGCGTTGTGTCGATGGCGAGAGACAGAGGCCATGGTTCGTAACATTCCCCGCCGACATCTGTTACGTGACGAGGTCTTACTCAAGCTGGCATCGGATCTTGTGCTCGACGCTTCGGCATTGAGCAACATCGATGGGTTGTCAGAACGCACTAGGACCCGGTACGGGCAGGCACTCCTAACATGTATTGGGTCAGCGCGAACAGAAACGCCCACCCCCACCGACAATCCCATTAACCTTCGACCTTACGCAGGCCAGATGAAACGTTGGAAAGGGATTGCCCAAAGCGTGGCCGATGCGCATAACTTGCCTCCAGAGCTACTCGCTAATCGTCGGGCGCTTGAGGAACTCTTAATCAGCGTGATGAAAAACCAAGGCAATATTCCGACAATGTTTCAAGGTTGGCGATTCGAAATCATCACCGAGACGTTACTCAGCGGCATTCAGACTTCAAACGGGTGAGCGACGAGCGATTCAAAGAGGTCCACCTGTTTCACTGATGCGTTGAAATTTCAGCTGCAGGCTTTGACAAGGGTCTCCGATCTCTAGTGTGGGATCATTGGTTCTTCTGTCGTGGTGTCACCACAACTGGTGTTGCGTTAGTGGTAAACAGAGACTACCGTGGAACAAAGAGATACATACCCCAGAAATATATTGCGCAGTTATTTATTTAACAGAGAGGATTGAGATGGCAGACCTGCCGAATATTGACTTCAACCGTATCGAGATTCCAAAATTTCCCAAACTTCCGCTAGGAGGCCT
>CAZWKO010000089.1:0-9116 GCA_964634925.1 uncultured Vicinamibacteraceae bacterium | reverse complement strand
GTCTTGGACGCTGCGAGAACAATCAACCGAGCCAAGTGAGCAGCATAAAGTGGTGAAAATCTAACATCCGCAAACCCTGGCACTCTAACGCCAGAACGGAGGCGATTTAGAATCCACTCCGAAAGGCTTTCTTTCGGCAACAGATTGCTCCCGTAAAACGCTGTCCGAATCACTAAGCCGTCAGGTCGTGATGACAATGTTTCCTGTTCGGCCCGTAACTTTGTTTTTCCGTACACATTCACCGGCGCAGGAATATCGTCTTCCCTATAATTCCCAGACTTTCCATCAAATACTGCATCGGTTGATATCAGGACAAACCTACATCCATGCTTTGGCAGAAGCTGTAATAGATTTTGAGTGGTATCAACATTTACACGTTCGGCTAAATTAGGATCCGTTTCACAAGCATCGACCGACGCCAAAGCCGCAGTATGAATTACCAAGTCTGGTGAAATCTCATTAATAATGCTTTTTAGACTGGCGCGGTCAAGAAGATCTGTCGCAAACATTCGGCCAGGTAATTGGCCCAAGCGAACATGCCGCGCAATTCCATAGACCTGACCGTAATGCCCCACTTCCTTCGCAAGGGAATTCCCTAAAAGACCTGTAATTCCCGTAATGAGAACGCGGGGTTGATTGGTTGTCATCACGCAACTCAACCTGATCAGGAATAAGCCTTTCTAGTAGCCTGCCAAAACTTCATACAATGCTTTTATTGAGTTCGCTCAAATCCTCGACTGTCAGCCATTTCTCATTGCGATCACTACTGAATCGAAATCCATCTGAAAGAGATTGAGCGCCTGACCACACTTCTTGTCGCCACCATTGATGTAATGGCTTAATGATGTACAAGTCTTCCTCCTCAACGGTGTGATGGGCCTCATCTTCAGACACAAGGACCTCATGCATTTTTTCACCAGGTCGTATTCCGGTGACTTCCACTTCACAATCAGGTGCGATGGCCTCGACCAAATCCATAATTCGCATGCTTGGAATCTTTGGAACGAAAATTTCTCCACCATGCATAACATCAAGACTGCGAAGCACAAAGTCGATGCCCTGCTCAAGCGTGATCCAAAACCTGGTCATCCGCTTATCAGTAACTGTCACCGTGCCATTCTTACGCTGCGCAAGAAACAGGGGCGCCACACTCCCCCGACTACCCACAACGTTACCGTAGCGCGTGCAGCTAAACCGGGTGCCGCCACGTCCAGCGTATGCATTGCCCTGGACAAAAAGTTTTTCTGCACACAGTTTCGTCGCTCCGTATAAATTTATCGGACTTGCCGCTTTATCGGTACTCATAGCCACAACCTTCTGAACGCCTGCATCAATCGTGGCTTCAATCAGATTCGCAGCCCCAATAACATTCGTTTTAACTGCTTCAAATGGATTGTACTCACACGCTGGCACCTGCTTCATCGCCGCCGCATGTACAACAATTTCAACACCATGCAGGGCACGACGTAATCGGTCCAAGTCTCGAATATCACCGATGAAATAACGTAGGCAGGGGTCATTAAACTGCTGTGCCATTTCGGATTGCTTTAACTCATCACGGCTAAACACAATCAAGCGTCGAGGCCGGTAACGACCGAGCACTGCTTTTACAAACTTCTGGCCAAAAGACCCGGTACCTCCAGTCACCAACACAGTTTTATTGTTCAGATTCATCATCCATTCCCAGGTTCACACGTGTCCACATTTCATGAATAAGTCGTTTAATCGGCATTTGAAGTTCAGCACGCAGCGGATTCGGAGGGGGCGGCATTGTCACCTGTCCCAATACGTCTGTATACGGAACACCCTTAATAAAAGTTCGTTTGGTAAGACGTTCTACTAATGATGCCCGAACCCGCAGGTCCTCAAGACTCGCTAGTTCTCCATTCTCAGCACGAAACAAAAATCCATTGGCAACATCGCAAACTCTCCACTCCCCATCAACAAGTACGAAAGATAATAAAATCTGTTGCTCAGCACCTTTGGGTAATGCCACCCAAAATGCCGGAACACCCGCGTAGGTAAGTAGCGTCGTCAACACATCGGCTTGCTGGTCACTCATACCGTGACCACGAATAATAATATTTAAAATATGGTCATCAACAACCTGCCATCCTTCTGGGGTTTCTCGAATATTGAGCCGTGTCCAATCAAATAGCGTCTCAACGATCGCTTCGTCCGACGATAGCCCGTCGATCACCGAACTAACAATCCGCTCATAGTGAACCGACCGATCAATAAACTCAAATGCCTTGAGGTATAGCGGCATCGTGTAAGTCGACACAACAAAATTCACGCCTCGCCGAGTCTCGACTGGCCATGTAGCAACGCGCACCGTTACAAGCACGATGCCGATAAACGACAGCGTCCACCTTAGCCAACTTTTTCGGTACAATTTCTTTTCACCGTAATCCTAAGACTGATCGAACTGATGCGTGGTGCCGAGTAACCCACGCCAACGGTTGCGTCCACTTCAAGTGAATCAACAACTGCGCAATTGCAAACACTGCGTGCTGTAGTACGCCTGTGCGATAGGTTTGAAGCTTCGTTATTGCATTGTTGAATTGCTCATCACTCAATCGATAATTAAAGATCTCGAACAGGGTCTTCTTTCCCGATCCCAATTCAGACACCTCACCATCCGCATATCGAAAATAGAGGCCTAGTTCATACATCAATGCCCAAAAGAGATAGCGTGGCACCGCAGCACGCCATCTACGCACATAGGCACTGTGCTCCGGCCAGCGGACTAAATGAGCATCACAGTACTCCGTCATGTTGATGTAGTAGTCCCGCGTCAGCGATTCAATCGTTCTTGCGCTTTCAGACTGTTGATCCTGAAGGCATTCCCACAGTCGCTCATTGATGTGACCAATCGCATATTGCTCAGCAATCTGAAACCAGATGATGAAATCTCCGAAACCGATCGGCGCATGTTCATCAAACCGAATATTTCCAAGTGCACTCTTTCGGATCATCGATCCAGGCGTATTGAGGCTTGATCGACCTGACGCAAATGTCCGAGTAATGAACTCCAATCCAGGGACTAGAGACGGCACCTGTCGGTCACGTGAATCGAGGCGCTTCCCCGCTGCATCGACGACGTTCCAGTCTGAACAGACGACACCAACGGTCGGATGCTCCTGCATGAAACGCACATATCGACTCACGATGGAACGATCGCGGTCATCATGGTCATGAAAAAAACAAATAAACTCGCCACGACTTTCATCTAAGCAAAAGTTGTGGTTGCCGTATAACCCAATGTTCCGGGGCTGCCGTATATACCGGATCCGGCTATCTGCCGCCGCCATCTCTCGACACACACGTTCCGTATCATCATCGGAGGCGTTATCACTGATTAAAATTTCCAATCGCTGGTAGTCCTGCCCACATGTACTGGTTAAACCACGCACAAGTCCCTCTGCCCGATTTCTCGTCGGCACACATATCGAGACCAATGGTTCTATCACCCTCGGCCTCCACTAATCACTGATACGACCTTCGCGATTTATAGATAGGGACGAAGCTACCCAGTCAGCGACACACACTCGAACATCAAACCCAGAAAACTGATGTCTAAAACTAATTAACATGAGTTGTACAAAGAAGTTGCTCGTAAAGTGTTCGATACGCGAGTGCCCCTTGGTCAAGGTCAAAACTTTTCTCCGCCGTACGGCGACATCGATGTTGCATATCCGAGTCGGCGAGCATAGTCCGAATGGCTTCCATCGAATCTTCAAAAGATTTACGGGTGATATCAGGCAATACGACACCGGCTCGACCATCTCTAACGATACGATCTGAATCACCAACACCAGCGTTAATAATTACCGGCACACCACAGGCAAGAAACTCACCAAGTTTCGTGGCCGCTGAACCTTTTTTTGAAAATGTAGGCCTAATAAAAAACAAGCCACAATCCATCAATCGTACAAAAGATGGCATCTCTTCATATGTTGCACGCACAAGCACGAGTCGACCTGCATCGAGTCCAGCCAATTCTGCATCGTTCCTTAATCGATGATGGTCCTCACGTGTCACTACCAACACTTTGACATTCGCTACCTGAGATGTAATAAACGCAAGATACGCCAACATCTCCTTTCGGAGATACCAGCCACTCATCGTGCCGACACACCCAATCACCGTACAGCCGGCCAGCCCGAGCGAGTCAATCAGACCCTGGTCACGCGTTCCAGAACAAAAGCGATGCATGTCAACACAAGTCGGAATCACTTTGACCGGTAAATCCGGATCGATCTTGTAGCCCAGCGTCTTGAATTCAGCAACACCAGCATCGGTCAAAGACACAATGGCATCAGATCGTTCAAAGAACAGACGCTCGCACCATTTGGCCACACGGTACGAAATACTGCTGTTTGTCCAGTGACCTGCTTCTATCTTTTCTTCTGGCCAAAATCCTCGCATGTCAAAAAGAAATCGAATCCGGCCAGGCCACTTGACGAAAAGTGCCACCAATCCAGCCACATAGCCTCGGGCATGCGCAATACCTGACGGGTTCCGTCTCTGCCACTGAACCGCCTGCCACCAGGCACGAGCAACATCGTAAGCCGTCGACAAAACGGGAGGTGTCTTGTGGTAGCGAAGCGGGTGCCAACAAATGCCACCTTCCTTAAGCCTTGTTTTGAATTTCAGAAACCTGTTTTCTTTTGACGTATCGTCAGGCTTCTCAAACGAAATGAGCGTAATGTCATAATCCGCGGATAACCGCTCCAAGTAACTGAGAACCTGAGACTCGCCCAACGGCTCCAGTATGCCGTCGTACGAAAGATACAAAATAGCGCCACGAGTGGAAGAACCGTGCCTCATCGCTGTCGTGATCTCTCACACTTCAACGACGGTTTGAACGTCGTAGTCGGCACATCGAGACCATAAATGCGTACGCCAACTGCACATCAAAAGACGTACCCGTATTCCTAAGGTAATGGCGAAGAACTCATGACACATCAAATCGCAGTAATGGACGATACTGGATGAGACAACGGTGTATCAGTGGTGTCACAATAGTCGTGGCCGGCTCATTTCCACATCGAAAGCACCGGCGAAACAAGCCTTGTCGCGACCAGATCATTTCCAGCTGCCGTTAAGTGCATGCCATCCCATGCATATGTGAGGTCATCAAGCGAAAGCACCTCACCCAAGTTGAGATGACGCACATTCCCGTTATTCCCATAGGAACGATCAAGCATTGCGATTAGATTGGCCTGTTGATCTACATGGCCATCAGTCATATATGGCTGCGTCACGACCAGTACGCGCTTCCCGTCTTCGATAACCTGGTCAACCGCCAGTGTCACCTGCTCACAATAAGCCTGCCAGTCCACATCACACGTCGCTGTTGTCGCCACGGAATTCAAAGGATCCGTCGTCGTCAAGCGCCCTAACTGCTGCTCAAGCGACTGGGTTACACGCACCGCAGTTTCGAGAGCTGTCGCCGAAATCCGATCCGCAGGATTCGGTGTAAATACTGTCGTCTCTCCCCAATACGCGGCTTCAAGATCCCCACCGTAACGAAGCATCATCGCTTTTTCAGAAAAAATAAGAGGGAAAATAGGCATGTACCCAGTCAGCGTAAAAATGGGCGACTCATGTCTATACACCTGTCTATTTCCATCATTTGATAAATCGTTATAGCCCGTATACAAAATGGCAAGATCGTAGTCGAGGTATGCATAATCACGAAGTGTGTACTTAAACGAATAAGCCCCTTCATTGTTATACGCAAGATTCGCAGCGGTGTACGTCGCACCACTCGGTTCGACCTCATTCAGTTTTTGTTGAAGGAGTGCCGGGATCGCCTCTGGCCACGTCACACCGTAACCGAATGCGGTACTCCCACCAATAACCGCAACCCGCCGCTCGCCATCCTGCTTATCGTCGAGTACCGGCCCCCGATACCCCCAAACATTAAGACCGGCATTCATCTCATGCCGGTGATGAAGATACACATCAACAGCAAGCAACGTCGCGAACAACACGGCCGTTACAAACAACGACACACTGAGTCCAAACAACAACTTTCGACGCGTGTTTGCCATTATCTGGCGACTCCATAATCACAAGTTGACCAGCTCACTCTATGTGTGTTTTCGACCACGTTCTCGACCTTCTGTACTAATTGATACCGTTTTTCCAAGTTTATTAAGTAGCAGGAGGATCTTATCCTTCTCGACACCACAGAGCACGAGTTCATCTCGTATCGTCTCTCCGTTGTCGAGCGACGCGACGATAATGCGATCATAATTGGTCGCAGTCAGATCGTCTATCGACTGAATGGTCATTCCAAGAAAACGGCCCCCCGAGACATCGCCAACAATTGCGGCAGGCTCGATGCCCTGCTCCCGCAAAGACAGATAGGCTAGTTCAGCCGCTTCTCCTGTGCCGTGTATCGCAATCTTTGTCAGCCCTGCGTTAACAAGTGGTTCAAGCACCGCCTTTAGGTTCTGCCGCACACCTCGGTACAGATCCATTGAATAATCAATGAATTCATATGTCAAACGCGATTTTTCAACGATACCGTTCGGTGTGATGAGATAGAGCAATCGGTTGGACCGAACATTGACACACTTAATGTACCCCTTTCTCACCAATCTCTTTAAGTACAAGTTGGCTAAACCTAGAGCGATGCCAAGCGCAGACGCCAGACTGCGCTGAGTAATCTGCTCGTCTTTCTCAATCGCTTCAAGAACAGCTAGCTCTCGACGTTCTTCAAGTTTCATAAGCGTCTACCAGAAAATTCAATTCGCCAACATCGGCTCGGTCGCAAGGGACGCTAAACACGCCTGGCAAAAGCACTCCGTGCCTGCCACTTACAGGTTTACAAGCGCCTGTAGTTAAAGTGCAAGGAAGCCAAAACCAACACGTTCACAAATTGAACGCTTGATTATTAGTCCATCAACAGGGCCTGTCAAGAATAGGAAGTTTTAACTTGGCTCAAAACCCGCAAGAAACATCATTTCGCTTTTAGCGTAATGTGCCGAGCTAAAACCACCCTTAGAGAGCGTAAGATATCCAACGCTGAGACTCGCGTTATCGCTATAACGAAAAACACTCGTATCGACAGCAACGGAAAGCTAGGCGCAAGTCGTTGCACCGGTTATGACTAGAGGAGATAACCCTCAGAAGATCAGAAAAACGTATTCAGAGAGTTCGAAACCTATCAGCCGATTGTGTATTACCGCCGGCTCGACCACGCTGCGCCCACCGCGTGAGACCGAAAGAAGAAAACAAGAAAAATCACAGCCAACACGCTGCGAACACCCCAACCTAGCAACGATATTGGAACACCAGCTAAAGAAACGGTGACCGTCTGGGCCACAAGCGCTGCACTTAACCACACACCAATAAGCTGCACACGTTCCGGAAAACCAAACTGAGCGAAAAAGGCGCGCAAACGACCTAATCGACTTGCACGGAAAGCAACTACGGGAAAAACAACTAGCCTCTCTATGTTTTGTATCAAAATACTTCGATCTGTAATCGAAACTAGGCTTTGATCGTCTTCGGCACGCCGTTCATAGCCTAAACGACCCTGCAGGCTACGCTCTACAATCGCCAACGAACGCAACACCTTACCTGCAATATTGAAAACGATACTCGTTTTAAAAACAGTGCAAACCCTAGTAATAATCAAACTTGACGCAGCAGCCGCACCGACATTTTTCCCAAAACGAGTCATGCTCGACTTTTTCTCTTTAGCCAACAGCGATACCACTATTAATCCGTTCTAAATCCGCATCAACCATCATCTGTACCAAACTCGAAAAATCAATTGACGGCTCCCAACCAAAATCTGATCTGGCTTTCGACGAGTCACCAATTAAATGCTCCACTTCCGCCGGACGCAACAATGCGGAACTCGTCCGAACGTAATCCTGCCATTCAAGGCCGACGTGCGTAAACGCAGTTTCAACAAGGTCGCGCACCGAATGACTCAGTCCGGTAGCAATAACGTAATCCTCGGGAGTATCTCGCTGCAGCATTTCCCACATTGCCCGTACATAGTCGCCAGCAAAACCCCAATCACGGTGCGCATCAAGATTGCCGAGCGATAACGAATCCGTTAGGCCTAATTTAATCCTCGCAACACCATCCGTCACTTTACGAGTAACAAACTCTAAACCACGACGAGGTGATTCATGATTAAAAAGAATGCCAGACGCAGCAAACAAATCGTAACTTTCACGGTAATTCACGGTTATGTAATGAGCAAACACCTTGGAAACACCGTATGGACTTCTCGGATAGAACGGTGTTAATTCCGTCTGTGGTGTTTCACGAACCTTCCCGAACATCTCGCTCGATGACGCTTGGTAAACCTTGATAGTCGTGTCAACCTGCCGGATAGCCTCCATTACACGAGTCACGCCCTGAGCGTTGTACTCACCCGTCAACATCGGTTGATCCCACGATGCAGGAACAAAAGACATCGCCGCATAAAACTCATGCGGGCGTACTTCTTCGATCACACGGATGAGTGAAAGCTGATCGAGTAAATCCGCTGGACGAAGCTCAATTCGGCCTTGGAGATGGGCAATGCGCCAGTGGTTTGGGGCACTTAATCGGCGAGTAATACCAACAACTTCATATCCCTTATCCAACAGAAGTTCAGAGAGGTAAGACCCATCTTGACCAGTAATACCAGTGATAACCGCTCGTTTAGACATTTGTTAAAGACGGAAGATATGTTCAGCGTGAATTCCACGCAAACTATTACGTGTGTCAACTACCACTGGAGACAAACGAACTATCGCGTCATAATCAAATTCATCGTGGTCGGTTGTTATGACCGAAACATCTACGCCATCCTCTAAAGCCTGAGTGAGTGGCACCTCATCGAGCGCAAGACCCGCTTCACGTAAGACCGCAACGTGTGGGTCACTGTAACTCACATTTGCACCCTGACGAATGAGAAGATTTGCGATATCAAGACTCGGAGACTCTCGAACATCGCCGACATTCGGTTTATAGGCTACCCCACAAAGATGTACGCGTGAACCACGCACCGACCGCTCTCGACTATTAAGTGCCTCAGCGACCCTTTCGACCACATAGCGAGGCATCGATGCATTTACGTGGCCAGCCAGTTCAAT